>JBMFSZ010000014.1:0-18225 GCA_049967315.1 Desulfomonilaceae bacterium | reverse complement strand
AGATAAAATCTCTCCAATCACGCCACCGTCGGAGGAACTAGGAATAATTCATCAAAATCTAACCTGCTACTGCGCGGAATGTGAGTTTGGGGCGCCGGTCAGATTCAATTGTCCACCGGAAATAGTGATTCATCATCTGGCGCCATCTTTTGAGCAATGACCCAAAAATTGTACCACGTGCGCTGTCCCTAATTTGGCAAATTCATTGCGGAACAATAAATTGACTGAATTTTTTTGGTATTATTGACAACGACGCTAATTCGCGGCTAATTGTAGAAAGGGCTTTGAATATTATAATACTTATGTCCGGTCCGTTTCATGTCCAAGCGAATTTAAGGCTTTGAAACTATGATAACAATTGAAGAATTAACCGAGGAGTTAGGGATAGATCGAGAGGATGTCCTTGAGTTTATATCGGTTTTTCTTGATTACACCGAAAATGAGGACCTGCCGGCCTTAACCAGTGGCATAAGATCTGGAGACCATGAAGAAGTCAGAAGGAGAGCTCACTCGATCAAAGGAGCGGCGCTAAATTTGATGCTTCCAGAAGTTGCATCAATTGCTGCTCAATTGGAAAAAAATGCGGCTGAAGGCAACTTGCAAGATGGCCCGAATCTTTGCGCTAGCATTGTGGAAAAGATGAAAATAATTCGGGAAGAGTTAGCGTGACACTGATATGCGACACAAGCCTAACCTTTGTTTCTTTGGCTGTTGACATCTGGCCCATTTTGGTGTTACCTTGACCGATTATTGCGGCGGTGTAGCTCAGAAGGTTAGAGCATGCGGCTCATATCCGCAGTGTCCGGGGTTCGAGTCCCTGCACCGCCACCATTCCCAATTAAATTTCTCACATTCCGTATCGATTCCTCTATCCCTAACAATAAAAAATTAAGGGACTTACGCCCAGGAAGTCTTAAATGCATCCTCAACAAAAATATGATTTGTCTTCAACTCCGGTTACCGTAGTCATTCCTGCGTATAACGAGGAACACACCATAGAGGGGGTTGTCAGCGGGATCCTGGCCAATATGCCCAGCGCCCGAGTGCTCGTGATCGATGACGGTTCGGACGATGAGACATCGTTGAAGGCTTCAAACGCCGGTGCAGAAATAATAAGGCATCCTACTAATAAAGGTAATGGAGCATGTCTGAAGACCGCGCTAAGATCGCTCGACGGAGGCATCGTAGCAGTGCTAGACGCCGACGGTCAGCACAATCCTGCAGAATTACCTCGTATTTTGGAGCAACTCAAGGATTATGACCTTGTGGTTGGAACAAGACAATTTTCCAGCCAAGAGGGTTCACTTTTGAGAAACTTTGGCAATCGGCTTTTACGCAAGCTGGCGTCATTTCTGGCGGAACGTGATATACCTGACTTGACATCCGGGTTCCGCGCTTTTCGTCACGAAATTGCTGTAAAATTCCTGCACTTGTATCCCAACGGATATTCGTTCCCATCCACCAGTACCTTGTCTTTTATCACCGCTGGGTACAATGTGGCCTTTACGCCAATAAGCGTGAATTCAAGGCCAGCCCACACAAAAAGTAAGTTGCGACCGTTTCGGGATGGCTTCCGATTCATAATGTTCATTTTTCGGATTATAACCATGACAAATCCCAACAAGATATTTTTACCTACAGGATTATTCATGGTGCTGATCGGAATACTTTTGACTATTCGGAATCTTATTTTGTTTCAGCAGTTTTCCGGGGGAATAGTGCTTTTTCTGGCTGGTGGAATAAATATAATCTTCTTCGGTCTTATTCTAGACCAGTTTGCCTCTCTCAGACTGCAGGAGAGGGACTAGCAATTGAGAAACAGAAATTAATCAATGTGTGGTATCTGTGGAACCTTTTCTGTGTGTGATCATGCTCCTGTTCCATTAGGCTTGTTGCAGGACATGAATCGTGCTCTGACACATCGTGGACCAGACGACGAAGGATATTACGTCGATGGTCCGGTTGGTCTGGCAATGAGAAGGCTTAGCATAATAGATCTTGAAAGTGGACATCAACCCCTAACAAATGAAGACTCGTCGATCTGGATAGTCTTTAATGGTGAGATTTACAACTTCCAGGAACTGAGAGCAGATCTTGTCAAAAAAGGTCATGTCTTTCGGACTTCTTCTGATACCGAAGCAATCGTTCATCTTTATGAAGAAGTGGGAAACGATTGCGTTTCTAAATTGAACGGAATGTTTGCTTTCGCAATTTGGGACTCCAGAGCCAGAACGATGCTGCTGGCCAGGGATCGTTTGGGAATAAAACCGCTTTTTTACTGCTTTGATGTAAGGGGGAATTTTTTTTTTGCTAGTGAAATAAAGGCATTATTAAAGGCACCAGTTGATCGGACTCCGAACCTTCAGGCGTTGTACGATTACACTTCTCTCATGTACACCCCGACCCCCAGTACAGCCTTCAAGGCTATCCAAAAACTGGAACCAGCTTCAACACTTACGTGCTCTGTCAACGGACTGAACAGAAAAGTTTACTGGGACATCCCTACTCCATACTTCGGCGAGGAAAACAGTCAGAGCAGCGACTATGCCGATGAAGTGCTTAATTTGATTGAAACTTCCGTTCGTCGCCAAATGATATCCGATGTGCCGATAGGATCTTTGCTGAGCGCAGGCCTAGATTCAACAACGATTTCGGCCATCATGGCCTCGAGGTTGAATGCTCCACTCAAGACGTTCACAGCAGGATTTCCTCACAAGTCATACGATGAGTCTGGAGAAGCCCGTTTTGTAGCCCATGAAATAGGGACGGAACATTTCGAGACGGAAGTCTCCCCCTCAATGATCGAATCTCTTGAGGATTTGCTGGTTTTTTTTGATGAACCGTTCGCCGACTACTCTGCAATACCCACTTATCTAGTCTCCAAAATGGCTTCGGAACAAGTTCGAGTAGTTCTCACCGGTGATGGTGGGGATGAAGTATTTGCTGGATATCCGACTCATTTTGCTTTCAAGGTAAGCCGCATATTCCGGACCATACCAACCTGGATACGAAAGAACATTATAAATCGACTCATTTTTTCACTTCCTGCATCCTTTGAAAGACTAAGTTTCGATTATAAGGCCAAGAGATTCGTGACAGGTGTCGATTTACCTTTCGAGCAAGCGCACTACTGGTGGAAAGTAATATTCAACGAGGAAGAAAAGCGCCAACTGTTCACAAAAGATTTTATTAATTATAGATTTGACGATACCTTCCGTGTGTTTGATTCTTACTTCTCGCATGTTAAAAGATGTCATCCTTTAAACCAGGTTCTTTATGTAGACGCAAAGACCTTTCTTTTAGACGATAATCTGACCAAAGTAGACAGGATGACCATGGCGAATTCATTAGAGGCTCGTGTGCCGTTTCTGGATCACGAACTGGTCGAAAAAGTGGCTATGATTTCTCCGAGCTTAAAGTCACGAGGTTTTCAAACCAAAAGTCTGCTGAGGGATGCGGTGAAGAATCTGTTACCCCCTTCGATCAGAAAGGGCAAAAAGCGCGGATTTACCCCACCTTTACCTTTTTGGATAAAAAATGAACTCAAGGGTTTTGTGACTGGAATCTTTTCGATGGAAAGGCTCAAACGTGCTGGAATAATCAATCCAGAATACTGCAGAGCTCTTCTAGAACAGCACATGAGCGGAGCACGAGACAATAACAGACAAATTTGGACAGTACTGTGCCTCGTACTGTGGCTCGAAAAGCATCCTCTCTAAGTTTTGATCTCTTTAAGCTCCGTTAATTTGTGCCCCTGTTCGGGGCTTCCGCGTGAATTTCATATGTCTTCGGTTGGCACGATGAACCTAGCTGGGACTATATAGCTCGGTATACGTGGGCCACCCAGAGTTGACGCTAATCAAGAAACCTTTTCAGAAATCTGTTGATCCGCATTTGCCAGTACGCCACATTAACACCTATCATAAAACGTTTGTCGAAATTCACGTCAGGTATCTTTCCTAGCGCAGATAAGTAGGTAACATGCTGGGCCACCGATACGGGGCAGCCGAGCACGTGAACATGTTTCTTGCCCATATTCATCAAGGAGTGAATTTTGGCGCCCAGAATTTTGAGGATCATGTCATTGGATTTCGGCCTGCTTGCGTCAATCTCTGCCGTGGTCCTGTAGTCTCCCTTAATATCCACCTGATACCCGTTCACACTACCCTTGTATCTTGTACAGCTTCCCACGAAGAGAACTCTTTCGTCCTTGCCGACCTGAAGAGGACCTTCCACATGCCCCACCACGTAGTGGATTTTTTTCATTCTGTTGTCCACATCCGGCAAGAAACCCGCGTTTATGTGCATGGCCTCCTGGAGCGCCCCCGGGCAACCTCCCCAGCAGTAATCCTCCGAGTGTTTTTCCGGAAATTTGCCTACTGTGCAGGTAATGGCTTTGGAATCCCTGTAATAGTCATCAACGCGTTCCATGCAGAACTGGAATTCCCTGGTTCTGGCCCTCACCTCTTCAAGAGGAAAGTCGCCCACCACTTCAATCTCGTCCAGGGTTATGGGGCCAATACCCCTTTCCGAGGCTAACCGAAGGTGCTTCACATCCTCGGGGTTACAGTGGACCATATGGCAGCCCACCGTGTCCACCGCGCAGGGGTTAACTCCCATGACAATGGCGCCTAAAGGAAAGGGTGTCGGGGTCAACATCATCTTCTGACCCGCAGTGATCCCGTCAATGGCGATGAATTTGGGGGCTATGACTTCTTGCAGATCAGCGATTTTGTGTTCCAGGAAGGAGTTGTGGTCCACCAATCTGTACCGGTCATCCTGAATTCCAATGTAATTCTTCAGCGACAGGGTGATTCGCGACCACGGGTGGGCCTTAAATTTGGGCAAGTTTATGAGAAAATCGCAATCGGCCACAGGTTTGGGGACCCATATCTCGTCCCTCAGGCGACCCGGCTGGCTTAGCCTGACAGGCACGTGTCTCTCCTCGTCAAAGTGGCGGGCTTTTGCACGATGTTTCTTGATAACTGGATAATACCCCGCGTTCTTGAAGCAGTATCTTGTGGGGATGGTGATGCCCGATCGTTCACCCACGGAAAGCTCGGTGATTCCTCTGCCCACCCCTCTCACCGCTTTGAGAGCTCCGTCAAGAAATTCGGGCCGAGTGAACGCGTGGGGGAATACCTCCCGGTGGGCTACGACAGCGTTGGGTTTGAGCATCGTCTTACCAGAGGGGACCGCTCCCAGTTCCCTTAGCCCTTCTTTAAGGATGCCCGCGATCCTGTCTGAATCGTACTCGGAACATCTCATTATCATGACCTTATGCCGCATACCGTTCCCTCCTCGGTATTCAACCCCGGTTGTGGATTCCTGATCGAAATTATGCGGCGGTCTTGCCATGTTGGGATTTTTTTGAAAGAGGCAAAACCGTCGTCCCGTTGATGGAAATGTGTTTATTGCCCTACTGTTGAGCATACCTCAGCCTGAGTGCCGCCATCAACCGTTTTCTGTGCAAGACTTGTCACCCGAACAGAGTGCGGTAGAATTGGGCCAAGGCAAAAGCCGAAGCCACATTTTAATGTTTCTGTCCGACGACGGGGGATGCGCTTAGCTTTAATCCTCGAGCCTCGCAGTGCCTGAATTCTTGGATTTAAGCTCTAACTTCTCAAGTTTAAATGGATTATTCCCCAGGTTTTGAGTTGCGTGATCATTGTCCATCAAACTGGAGTTTTTGGAACCCCACGAATATAGAGGATGATTGGTCGGCTCTTTTTGTGCGCCAGCTTCAGTCTCTTTTCTGGGACCAAAAGCCGTTGGCCGAGTGGGAGCGCTTTGCTTATTCAGATTGTCCTCAGCAAAGGTTTTATCTGGTTCCGAGAAATCAAACTTTCTGACTATTCCGCTTGAATTACTTAAAGAAACATTATGAACAGTCATCTTATTGAGGTTCAGATCGAGTACTACTCTGTAATTTTCCGCTGGCCTTTTCCTGTTTTGGAGTTCAACGAGCAGAAGATTGTTCGTTGCAAGAGATTGTTTGACAATCAGTCCTTCGCTGGCTGATTTCTTCCCTGGTGCGACCAGAGATACAGAAGGGGCCGGGGGAGCCGCATGGTTAGGCTGGGGTTTTGAAACATTACGGTGGTGGGTTTGAGCTGCAGAACTATGGCGAGGACTGTTATTGCTCTCGATTTGAGAATTACTTTGAATTGGCCTTGGTTCCGTAGGAATTTCCCCCAAAGCTACGACAGCAAGGTTGCCCTTTCGTTCAACCATAAAAGGTGGCACAGGGTACTCGCCAAAGTCCAGGACAAGTCTGGCTCTGTGACCATTTGTGCCTAGGCGAATCTCATTTATAGGAGGCTTATCAATTTTTACCTTGAGCGGAACCTTCCCTAGTCCCGTGTCTTCGAAATCTATGACAAGACGATACGGGTTCTGAAATGCAAAAGCGGCATGCGTGCCGAGAGGTTTATCCGCTTTGATTATTATCTGTTTTTGATCTGGTGAAATCTTGACACTAGTAATAAGAGGCGTTTCAATTTCCTGAGCACATGTGTAGGATGCCATGACCATGATGGTAATGATCAGGATGGCCAAATTTGTTATCCGATAAAAATTTTGTTTTGTCATGATAATAATCTCTGCAAATTCTCATGCTGATCTTTGGTTGTCGGAGCGCCGGTGAATTGGTCGAGCCACCGGCATCATAACTTATAGACGGATTTGAAGCGCATTCATAGTATCATTCACATGGAATAATGTCAAAAAAAATATAGAATAAAGTCAGATAATGTATTATTATTAGATAGAGTATGATATTTGAGATATTAGACCCTAATATAGTTGAGGAAAATTATTATTTATGAGGTTTTCCCTTTTTCTTAAAGCTGCCCTGATTGTCACGGTGTGCTTTATGATAGGCATCATTTCGAACCTTTTCCCTTTCAGGCACATTCCATGGATATATTGTCCACCAAAGGAAATTGTGATCTCGAATCATAAGGTTCCTCTGATCACCTCAAAAGAGGCTGAACGGTTAGCCGGTGATCTCCAAACGGTGTTCGTAGATGCCCGTAGCCAGAAGGATTATATGAAAGGCCATATTCAGGGAGCCATTTCCTTACCTTCTGATGAAAAAGAACAGAAATTTGCAACTATAGAACCCTTGTTGCCCCAAAATGGCAGGCTGATATTATATTGCCACGGTCCCGATTGCGATATGGCGGAAAAAGATGCCTCCTTTCTATTTGATTTCGGATATTCAAACTTGATGATAATGACTGACGGTTACCCAGCTTGGGAACAAAACGGATTCCCGGTAGAAAAGCCTGATAATCATAAATGAAATTTGCTGTAACGATCGATGTTGAAGAAGAGGGTCTGTTTATCGGCTCTTACTCAAGTGAAGATGCGCCAGCTACGAATGTTTTTCAATTGGAAAGACTCGACAGGCTCTTCCTGGAACTAGGAGTAAGACCTACACTCCTGGTATCATATCAAGTTGTCAACAAACCGGATATCTTAAAGAAAATAAATTCTCTCAAGGCGAGATGGGCAGCAGAAATTGGGGCTCATTTGCATCATTGGAATACTCCTCCCATTGTTCCTTACGAGGCCCGTCCTCCTGTCCCTTCAGAGCTTATATCTAAAGACCTGCTGGAAGCCAAAACCCGGTCTTTGCTGAATATATTGTCAAAAGAAGCACAGGCGCCCACTTCCTTCCGGATGGGACGTTTCAATTTAGGTCCGAAGATGCTGCAAGTTTTGGAAGTAGTCGGTATCAAAGTCGATAGCAGTGTTTCCCCCATGAGGAAATCTTACGGCGGGGCCAATCACATCTGCGCACCGGTCGACCCCTATTTCCCGGATTCTCTCAACCCTGTCGAACAGGGAATGTCCCCAGTTCTGGAAGTGCCTGTTACCATATTGCCGATATCTCGCTGGTTCAGTAGGCGGCTGCATGCT
Source organism: Desulfomonilaceae bacterium (assembly GCA_049967315.1). GTDB lineage: Bacteria > Desulfobacterota > Desulfomonilia > Desulfomonilales > Desulfomonilaceae > CAJBEZ01. The sequence continues at coordinate 10,299 of JBMFSZ010000014.1, read as the reverse complement.
CTTTCCGAGCGGCATTTTCCTGCAAATCGCGTAATTGAATGGCTGTCCATGAACATAGGCTCAATTGCCGCGCAACCTGCATGGGTCAATTTACCTTTAGCGAAGGCTGGGGTAAGGCTACATGATTTCAGAGGAGGTCAGTGCGTAATCATATTTTTCCATTCGTCAGAGCTTGTTCCGAGCATGAACCCTCTAAACCCAACCGAAGAACATGTCGGAAAATTTATAAAACGCCTCCATCGCTTCATAAAATGGCTTCAGCAGCATTATGACGCAAAATGTTGCACCCTGTCAGAGCTGTACCCGATTTATCAACTCCAACGCATTTCCACTGATCTTATTTTCAAAAACTGACTTTTTTCAGACAATTCTGTCCGACCGGGATTTCGTCGGTTTTTGCCTAGCCTAATGCTACGACGAATATGAATTGAACCACATCCCCCGGAACAAGTTACAAAAGTAAGAGTCTATCATTAATAATAATAATTTTAAGGTATTGAAAAAGTCTGGTCATTCATGGCCAATAACAATACTGAGATCTAATACGTTTAACTATAAATAACTTTAATATAGACAAATATATTACTGTTATGATAGTATTAATAATATTAGTCTCAGATTTTGCAGCTTGGATAATCAATGAAGATTTTATGCGCTTTTTTGTCCCTTGGACTACTGCTTTTTGCTGCGCTCATATTTCCCACAGTCGCAATCTGTCAAAATGCAGAAGATTTTTACGATAACGCCAAATTGGCATATCGGGCAGGGGATTATGGGAAAGCTCTGGACTACTTCAACAAAGCTGTCAAAGCCGGGATGGGTACGGCGGATGTCTATTTCAGGAGAGGTTTGAGCCAGGAAAAATTAGGAGATGCTACTAGGGCCATTGAAGACTACACACATGCTATCCAATTGGATCCGGAGATGGAAACGGCCTACAACAACAGAGGCAGCGTATACTATAGGCAGGGGGCTTACGATCAAGCTATTAAAGATTATACCAAGGCAATACAACTGAATCCTTCCTATTCGCTTGCCTATTACAATCGTGGAAATGCGTATTACGGAAAGGGTGAAATTGACAAATCCATATCAGATTTTACCAAGGCTCTGGAATTAGATCCTACTGATGCCGACTCGTATAACAATAGAGGATGGGCGTTAGTGCAGAAAGGAGAAGTTGCCAGGGCCATTACGGATTTTAATCGGGCAATTGAAATAAATCCTGACTATGCGCTGGCTTATTACAATCGTGGGGCAGCCAGAGTGAAGGTTGGAGACAACAACGGAGCCATCCAGGACCTGACGAAAGCGATCGAGTTAAATCCTGAATATGCCCTTGCTTTTTTCCAGAGAGGAAACGCTTACTTCAGAAAGGATGAATTGGACAAAGCGTTGGCGGATTATAATGAATCGGCCAAGTTGAATCCCAATTATCCAGACCTTTATAACAACAGGGGTTGGTTATTATTTACCAAAGGCGATGTGCGAGGAGGAATAAAGGACGTATCCAAAGCGATCTCCTTGAACCCGAAGTTGGCCCGAGCTTATTCCAACCGAGGCTGGATGTATCAGTCCTCAGGCGATTGTGAGAAAGCTATCCCTGATTTCTCCAAAGCTCTAGAACTCGGTGGTCCTACAGCAGCGGTTTTGACTTACCGTGGCCGCTGTTACATGGAAACCGGTAACAAAGATAAAGCACTGTCAGATTTCCAGAAGGCTAATGCCATAGATCCAAACAGCCCGGACGTCATAGCGGTCTTGGCAGAGGCCAAAGAGAGAGCTGGAGATTATAGATCCGCTACGAAATTGTTAGGCAAGCTAGTTGCAATCAAACCGGACGATGCTTCAGTGTTTTACAGATTGGGTGTTGCATTAGGGAAGGACGGTAAATTTTTCCAGTCTATTGACGCTCTTACCAAAAGCATACAACTCAATCCTGACCAAAGCGACGCATATGCCAAACGTGGAATAGCTTACCAGTTTATTGGAGACATGAGAAAAGCTGAAACCGATTTCGTCAAAGCCAAACAACTATCAAATGGAAAAAAGAAGACGTCATAAGGTCATGCCCCAAACTGTAACGTTCAAGAATCACCGCAACGTCAGGAACGTGGACTCAACTATCCCTAGTGAGCGTAATCCCTTGACTTTTCTCAGAAGGTTTTTCCTGGCTCTTAGGCCTTGTCTCATGGTCTTCTTCGTCACTTGCTTGATGTCCGTCAGCCCAGGTGTCGCTGACGCTCCCGAGGAAAATTCTCTATTTTCACAGGCTGTCGAAGCTCAATGGAAGGGAAATGCTGATGAAGCCATAAAACTCTACAGTGAGGTCATTCAAAAAGATCCTAAAAATGCGCGGGCATTTTTTTATCGTGGCGTTGCCTACAGATCCAAGGGCCTTGAAGATTTGGCCTTTAGTGATTTTGATCGTGCTGTGTCCCTTGACTCGAATATTATAGAGGCTTTGTATGGGAGGGGATTGGTATATTTACACAGAAAGATGTACGTCAAGGCTCTCAACGACATTGATCAAGTCCTCAAGAAAGCTCCTAACTATGATGGGGCAATGCGCTCAATAGGCGAAGCGGAATTATATTGCGGTAAACCCGATGATTCAGTGAGAGACCTTACAAAAGCAATTCAAGAGAATCCAGAAGATTCTCAAGCCTATTTTTTAAGAGGCGAAGCTTACCTGAAACTGGGTAAACTGGATCAAGCCTCGGCTGATTTCAAAAAGACGCTTTCACTAGATGACAGGAACGTTTCTGCCTGGACGGATTTCGGAAAAATTGCCCTTGACAGAGGAATGCTAGATTCTGCTGTCGAATCTTTCGGGCATGTCCTGAGTCTGGATCCCAGGAACGTCGAGGCCCTGAGGGACCGAGGACGCTCGGAATTCTTGCTCGGACACCTTAAGGAAGCCACTCAAGATCTGGATGCCGCAATCCAACTCAACCCTAAAGACGAGAAATCTCTGGAAACCAGGGCGCTTATTCGTGTTAAATCAGGCGCCAAGAATGCAGCCTTAAGTGATTACACTGCCTTGATCGGTCTTAAAGGTGATGATCCCTCTCTCTTGTTTAAAAGAGCAACGCTGTTATTGGATCTCAACAAAAAAGATGAGGCATTAAAAGATTTCAACAAGATACTGGAACTCAAACCTGATTATTTTGAAGCTCTCGTCCAAAGAGCTAAAATCTTTAAGGATGAGCGCCATTTTGAAAAAGCTTTGGCAGATCTAAACCAGGCTTTAAAAGCCAGACCAACCGACAGATCGATCATTGTTGATCGTGCGCATGTCCTTATGGCGCTCAAGAAATATGATGGCGCCGCACGAGACTTTGCCCAGGCCATAAACCTGGAACCTGACTCAAAAGACGTTGCCAGCCTTTATTACTCACTCGGAGAATCTCTCTTACTCGGTGGCGAATTGGATTATGCCATCAGAGCCTTTAGTAAGGTAATACAACTTGACCCTCAAAACGGACTTGCTTATGCCAACAGGGGTGTCGCCCTGAAAGACAAGGGCGATTTGTATGCGGCCGCCTCCGATCTTGACACCTCTTTGAAGTTACTGAAGAAACCTTCGAGTAAGCAATATGTTGCAAGACTTCTGAATGACATTGCTAATCAGCTCAGAGCAGAGGAACCAAAAGGTGTCCTGGAGAACCTTTTAAGCGATTTTCCCAACAAAAAACGGGCCAAACGATGGCCTACCAACCTTTGGTAGTTAAACCTTCAAGTGTCTTCTGATACAGCTTGCATTAAGATATGAAATATCCGAAGGTTGTTTTCTCCATATTCATCCTGACTTCTTGCCCATAAGATCCCGGAACCCGCATGGTGTCAAATTAACTTGTTGACATCATTCTCAAGCGCGCATACAATTCCGCTCCCATTGGGTTGGACTGGAAGGCCCAACAGGATTTTAATTCTGCGTCATAGTCAATGGATCATCATGGCGCTTTTCACTGTATCAGACTCTATGATAGGGCTTGGTCCCCTAGTATGTTCTGAAAGGGCCTTGAATTAAGAATTTTGACCCTGGCAATTGCTAATGGCGCTTCAAATGATTATCACTTTAATTCACGACCCAAATAAAAAGGAGTGAATCACGATGTGGATGACTCGTGAAGAAATAGCTGCTCACCTTGGCATTGTTCCGAACAGTGTAAGAGGTAAGGTCCAAAAAGGTCAAATTGAGAGAAAAATAGAAAATGGTAGAAATTTTTACAGGTTGGTTGAACCGGGGTTAAAAAAAGGCACAGCGGGGAGAAAAAGACAGAAACCATTGCCACCCGAACCTGTCCCTCCGGTTGCTGTCAAACCTGCGCCTCAGCCAGAAGTTGAAAAACCTAAAAAGGAACCGGAAAAGAGCACATCCTTCAACCCCAAACAGGTTCTTCTGGACATGTTGGCCTCCATACGGGTTGGACGGAACATCGACGCAATAGAAAAGGGTGACGAAATTGACCTCGCCACGGGTGAAATTTCACGTGAATTGGACGCGAAAATTTCCATGCGTCAACACAGACAATTGAAGGAAATCGAGGATGCTCTCGAGAGAGTTAGATTGGGAGAGTATGGCTTATGTGAAGACTGTGGCGAGCCTATTCCAGAGCAACGCTTACGGCTTTTCCCCGCCGCCAGACTATGTGTTCGTTGCCAGGAGGAAATGGATCAATTCGAGAAAATCAAGGAAAGCCAAGGCTTACGAACAGGGATATGGCGTGAAGAGGGCTCAGAAAATACCTACTCAAGGACTTTTGAAGACTGATCGACAACCTTTCATCTTGGACACGGTGACGCGACAAAATTTAGCATCAACCAACCTGTGTATATTTCGCGTCGGCTCTATTTGATTAGACAGAGGGCAATAGCCACAAATCAGTGGGTTTGGGGACCGAGGAGCTTGGACTAGGTGTCCGCATGTTTACCTCCGATCCCCGAATAGACAGGCCAGAGGCCTTTGCACCAACGAATCGAATCCTAGTCAGCGCCCAGATAAGTTAGAACTAACGCCATAGCGGTTGCTGAAGCGGCGAAACAAACCGCAATAGCCGCTCCTAGGAGCCCGATCATAAGGTTGACTCGGTTCACTAGAAAACACCTCATGTTACATGGATTTTTTGACTTAATTTATTTTATCACAGTTGGGTGTGTTTAGGCTAGACAAATCCTAAAAGCGGAAAAGGTTAGCATATTGATACCAAACTTGAATGAAGTGGTGTATTACCCAATTTAGATAAGTAACAAATAACATATAATAAATATAATACTCGAAGGTTTTAATAACTAACTACTATCAACAAAGAAGCCTGCGATAATGCAGGCTGACCTTTGGCAATGTCCGTAATTAATGAATTGATTTGCTGTCTTCTAGGTAAAAAAGATCCCGGTCAGCACCCTGGTCATTTTACGATCTTCAAAATTTGCTTGAACCTAACGCCCTCAGCAACTTTCAACATTTCAAACAGAGCCATTTCTACACTTGTGATGACAGCTCCTGCCTGTTTTAGACGTTCAAGGCCTACAAGTCTGTTTTCCAATGTCCGGGACGAGACAGCGTCGGAAACTACATGAACTTCGTACCCTTTTGTTAAAAGATCTATCGCTGTTTGAAACACGCATACATGGCACTCAATGCCGAGAATCAAAACCTGTTTCTTGGCGTATGAATTCAGCGCTTCGACGAATTTTGGTTCTCCACAGCAACTGAAGCTGAGTTTTATAACTGGTGGCGAGTCGCCAAGGAACTCGCGAACTTTAGGGACAGTGGGGCCGAGACCAGCGGGATTTTGCTCCGTCCATATGACAGGAACCCCGAGAATTCTCGCCCCATTGACCATCTGGGATGCGTTCTTGACAAGATTTTCACGATCATGCATAGCCTTGGCAAGCTTTTCCTGAATGTCAATTACGACAAGGACTGTTCCATCAATGGTCAGCATCACATAACCTCCAGGAAATAGCCTTCAGGCGGCTAATATCAATCGTTGGCCGAAGTATGCCCGGGTTCCGGCCCAAGTATGTTCAGGGGGGATTTCCCTTCACCAGGCTCACCTGTGATGTATCCGAATTCATCAGAAATGATTTCCGCAACCCTCTTGTAAAGGGTCCGCAATGGAATATCCGCAGGACACGCCTCGGTACAGAGGTTACAATCTATGCATCTACCTGCCATATGTACCGCTCTTGTGAGGTGGAACATAGGGTTTTCAGGTGGGAGATCGGCTGTTCTGATCAGGGTGTCATCGCCTAATGTGCACACGTTACAGAAGCAGACCGGACAAATGTCACGGCATCCGTAACACTTAATGCAGCGATTGAATTCCCCAATCCAGTAAGCTAACCTTGAGTCAAGATCCTTTGCCAGGACTTCCTGGACAACTTCATTGGGTTGCGGCGAAACTTTTTCCCCTGCGACAAACTCGTCAGGAAAAGGTTTACGGCACTGATGGTCTTTTGCGAGTTCTTCAGGGCAAGCGACTCCCACTTTTATTAACCTGTCAGTTGTCCCTAATTGATTCCATCGCTTGAGTTCATTCAGGGCCCTTTCGTCGCAACCTCTTACCAGGACACCATAAATACTATCGTCCTGCGAGTTTTGCAGTAACCGCATGGCCAATTTCGCCATCGGATATCGTGCGACACCAGGGGTCTCTAGATCACCCAGGGACAAAGCGGCATCCACTTCTTCGGGTTGTTGAAAGAGGTAGGGGATAATGACCCCATCATCGTTTCTCAACCCAAGAAAACCAGCTATTTTACCGGTAGACATTAAGCTCTTAACGTGTTGTTTTACTTGTTCGATCATCGGGTTATCCCAAAAAAAGAAATTGGATCTGATTGATCTATTTAGGACGCCTTTTCTGTCAATTCTTCCCTGGAAAATCTCCTAGGCCTTAAAGGGGAGGGACCGAGCTGGCGAATTTTCTCGACGAATTCCGTCACGACTTTGGCAAACCTTGGGCCTTCGGCAGATGAAACCCACTTGAGAACGAGCCGTTCTGGATCTATCCCGGAAAACTCAAGAAGTTTCTTCATGAACCCAATTCTCTTGACAGTCATGTAATTACCGTACAGGTAATGGCAATCTCCAATGTGTCAGCCGCCAACGAAGACGCCATCAGCGCCTTTCTGAAACGCTTTAAGAATTTGGTGCGGTCCTACAGTGGCGGAGCACAGGGTCCTTATGGTCCGTAAATTTGGTGGATATTGGAGCCTACTTACACCCGCCAGGTCGGCGCCCGCGTAAGCGCACCAATTGCAAAGAAAACCAACAATTTTAGGTTCGAATTGGCTCTCAGACATATCTGTTCCTCAGTTCAAATGACAAATCGATCTATATGGCCCAACAAAAGGGACCAACATCAGACCGCCATAGCTTGTTCTATCTGCGCATATATCTGCTGATTGGAAAAACCGTCAAGTCTCGCGCTCCCGGAAGGGCAGGTGGCTGCACATCCGCCACAACCCTTGCAGAGGACTTTGTTAACCTGACACACACCTCTATTCTCGATAAAATTTATAGCTCCATACGGACATACCTGAAGGCAGCCCAAACAACCGCAGCAGGTGTCAGGATTTATGTCCGCTACGATTCCACTGGTGAAAAGGGCCTCTTTGGAAAGGACACCTGCCGCTCTGGACGCCGCTCCGAGTCCTTGTGAGATGGCTTCTCTGATGGTAGACGGGAATCGAGCGTTTCCGCAAAGATAAACGCCATCAGTTGCGAAGTCCAGTGGTTTAAGTTTCACATGCCCTTCAAGGAAAAAGCCGTTCTCGTTCACCGGGACCTTCAGCATTGTAGAGATTTCAGGTGCGTCATCCTGGGCAACCAACGGAGTGGATAGTACCAGGAGATCAACGGGAGTGACCATGTCACGCCCCATTCTAAGATGATAGACGCTCACGGCTTGGCCATCGAAAGTCGGAGGGCGGCTAGGGTCATAAGTCACGAACCGGACGCCTAACTTCTTGGATTTTCGGAACAGCTCCTCATTCTCTACTCCATACATCTGCATGTCACGATAAAATACGGTGATTTTGGTTTGAGGAGACGTTTCCTTAATCAGTATAGCGTTTTTAACAGCCGTCATGCAGCAAATCCTGGAGCAGTATGTCCTCTCTTTGCACCTTGACCCTACGCACTGAATAATCCCAATGTTTTTAGCTTCTAATGGCCCATTTTTGAGTCTTGCTTCGAGATCCAAATGGGTTATGACCTTGGCGCCATCATAATTGTACATGCCTTCGGGTTTTAACGCCTGAGCCCCAATGGCAACGATTACGACGCCGCACTTGACTTTGGATTCACTGTCTTTTTCCTTTATGGTGGCTACATAGTTCCCAACATAACCTTCTGTCTTGGTAACAAGTGATTCGGTGTGGACAGTTACTTTGGGGTTAGCCTTCAATCTACTAACCAGATTATCCACAAGATTGGACGGTGGCTCGTAAGAAGGTAATATCATGTTCAGTTCGTTTAGAAGTCCACCAAGTTTGTCTTTTTTCTCAACCAGGTCCACTTCATATCCCATGTTGGCAAGCGCCAGCGCAGCAGACATTCCAGCTACGCCACCGCCAATAACCATTGCCCGGTGAGACAAGCTGAGCTGAATGCGGTTCAACTCTCTCAGTTTTGCAGCTTTCGCAACCGCCATGGCAATCTGAACTTTAGCTCTCTGAGTGCCGGACTCACGTTCACGCATATGAACCCACGAACATTGATCACGAATGTTTGCCATTTCAAAAAGATAGGGGTTCATTCCCGCTTCTTCACATGCGCTCATGAAAAGAGGCTCATGGGTTCTCGGAGTGCATGACGCCACGACCACACGGTTGAGATTTTCTCTGGGAATGGCCGCTTTGATTTCATTAATTCCGCCTTCTGAGCACGTGTATAGATTTTCCTGTACAAACGCCACATTCGGTAGAGTCTTCGCGTATTCAACCAGTTCCTTCATTTCGAGATAGCCAGCTATATTGGACCCGCAGTCACAGATAAAAACGCCTATGCGAATGTCATTTTGTGTTGAGTCTTTCACTCTAAAATCTCCCCTATACACCGATTGGTAGCCCTTCTGTCATTACCACTTCAGCCGCTCTGGCGGCAGCGCTACTCGCCTGCGCCACGGATTCCGGAATGTCAAGTGGGCCTTGAGCGCAACCACACGAAAAGATTCCGGGAACATTAGTGTCCAGTGGTCTATTTGGATGGGTTTTGATGAAATTGTTTTCATCAAGTTCCAAGCCCATTAAATCAGCCAGGCTGGATATACCTTTTGAGGGTGAACAGGCATTGGCTAGTATGACCAAATCCAATGTCAGGCTGACAACACGTCGCTGCTCGGTATCCTCATAATAGACTACCGGGTTGAGTTCATCGTCCTGGAGTATTTCCGCGACCCGGCCTCTGATATATTTCAGACCAGATACCTCGGCGCCCCTGACTTTGTATTCTTCAAACCCTTTACCAACTGTCCTTAGGTCCATATAGAAAATGTAAGACTCAGTTTCACGCTCATGTTCCCGAGCAATAATAGCTTCCTTTATGGAATGCATGCAGCAATAGTTGGAACAATATTTGTGGAACCTGAAATCCCTCGAACCCACGCACTGGATAAACCCAAGCTTTTTGGCGGTATGATACTTGTGACCCTGTTCCTCAAGCCATTTCATTTCCTGCTCAAGTTTGGCTTTCTCAAGGTCATTTTGATCCTTTTCAGCTTTCTTGATTAGCTTGGGCAGTTCCTTTAGACGTTTCTCACCGTGAATAACAGAAGGCCTTGTCAGATGCCCTTTGGTTGGCCCACCAGCGCTTAGAAGTCTTTCCATTTCAAGAGAAGAAATCACGTTGGGGAGTTTGCCATAGCCGTATTCTGAGATTTTTGTCGCGTCGAAAAGTTCATAGCCGGTTGAAACAATGACAGAGGCCACATCCAGTTCAACAAAGGACTCTTTCTGTTCGTAATCTACGGCCTTCGCCTGACACACTTTTGCGCAAACACCACACTTCCCGCCTAAAAGAACCTTGCAGTGATTCGGGTCGATTGTGAAAACAGAGGGAATCCCCTGAGCATAATCCTTGTAAATAGCTTTTCTATCATCAAATCCAAAGTTGAATTCATTTGGGACCTTAGTCGGACATTTTTCAGCGCAGGCTCCACATGCTGTACATTTGGTAGCGTCTATATAACGAGGTTTCCTTCTGACCTTGGCTTTGAAGTTACCTATTTCTCCGCTGAATTCAACAAGTTCACTATAAGCTAGGACATTAATTTTGGGATGTCGACC
>JBMFSZ010000013.1:0-18305 GCA_049967315.1 Desulfomonilaceae bacterium | reverse complement strand
AGGAACAGGTCATGAGTATTGCTACGGCGTTGGCGAATTATACGCTTGGTGAAGCGGACCTTCTACGACGTGCGATGGGTAAGAAAAAGCCAGAAGAAATGGCTGAGCAAAAGATTCGATTTGAAAAAGGCGCTCTCAAGAACAAGATCAACCCTGATAAGGCTTCCTACATATTTGATCTTATGGAAAAATTTGCCGGATATGGGTTCAATAAGTCGCATTCTGCAGCTTACGCCATGGTAACATATCAAACAGCCTACCTGAAAACGCATTACCCAGCGGAATTCATGGCAGCTCAACTCAGTCTGGAAGCTGGCAATTCTGACAAGATCACGGTTTACCTTCAGGAATGTCGAGACATGGGGATACAAATATTGCCCCCACATGTAAATCAGTCCTTTGAAGATTTTTTTGTGTCAGAAGGGCGAATCCTGTTTGGCCTGAACGCGGTCAAAAACGTGGGAGAGCAAGCCGTGAGTTCGATAATTGAAACCCGTAAGGAAGGCGGACAATTTTGTAGTATACAAGATTTCACCAGGAGGGTAGATCTGCGCAAAGTTAACAAGAAAGTTGTTGATAGCCTCATAAAATGTGGAGCCTTTGACGGACTTGGGCCAGGTAGGCGAGCAATGTCCGATTCTCTGGACACAATTATGGATCAAGCGGCCGGTTTTCAAAAGGAACGCCTTGATGGACAGTTTAATCTGTTCGCAATTGATTGTGAGCCCGGAGCCATTGGCAACCTTGCCGATGCAAGCATTCCGGATGCCCCGGAATGGGATGAACTGACTCGACTTGGATTCGAAAAGGATTTGATGGGGTTCTATCTCAGTGGCCACCCATTACTCAATTATGAAGAATTCACTCAAAAATTTACTAATGTCAGGACTTCTGGTCTAGGGAAAATCCCTAATAATGGTGTCGTCCGTCTGGCTGGAATAGTCAAGAAAGTTAAAGAAATTCATACCCGCAAGGGTGACAGGATGGCGTTTTTGACCATAGAGGACCTCGAAGGAATAACTGAAGGGACTGTATTCGCTGATGTTTATAATGCGAGCAGGGATATCATCCAATCCGGCGAGCCTTTAATTTTGGCCGGAACACGTGACGGTGAACCAGAATCACCTAAGATACTCGTCAATGAAATCCATAGGCTAAAAGATGCTCCAAGATATTTCAGCAGGGAGTTACAGATAAAAATTTCAACCACAGGTATTGATCCTGTCCAGATTTACCAACTCAAAAGGCTATTGGAAAAATATAAGGGGAAAGTTCCTGTCAAACTTCATATTGTAATACCAAATCGGACGGAAACGATCGTGAATCTGGCTTCCATGACTTGTGACCCGTCAGAACCGTTTCTAGACGAGGCGCAAACCATGTTTGGCTACCAACCGGTAACATGCGTCTGATATTGGGGTTTCGTCCAATCTGTTAAGTATTACCTGCAAATTCGCGACGCCACCCAGATTGGATAAATAGAGAAATATTAGGAGAAAGCAATAACTTGAGCAATTCCGCTGCCACGACAGAAGAAAAGATATATGAGACATCTCTTAAGGAGGAGGTTGAAAAAAGGTACCTCGCTTACGCTTTGTCAACTATCGTTTCACGAGCTTTGCCAGATGTCCGTGATGGTCTCAAACCTGTCCATCGAAGGATTCTTTACGCCATGCATGGAATGAGGCTTAGTGATTCCTCAAAAATGAGGAAATCAGCGGCTATTGTTGGTGAGGTAATCGGTAAATATCACCCTCATGGTGATCAGGCCGCCTACGATGCTCTGGTGCGCATGGCGCAAGATTTTAGCTTGAGATACCCACTGATCGAGGGATCAGGCAATTTTGGCTCAATTGATGGGGATTCCCCTGCCGCGATGCGTTACACCGAAACCAGGTTGAGCCGGTTCTCTGGTTTGTTGTTGCAGGATATAGACGAAGGCACGACGGATTTCAAACCGACTTACGATGGAATAGGAGAAGAACCGGATGTCTTGCCCGCTACCATTCCAAATTTGTTACTGAATGGTTCATCAGGAATTGCTGTTGGAATGAGTTGCTCTTTTCCTCCACACAACCTCGGAGAAGTCATCTCTGCATGCAGAGCAGCCATTAAAGCCCCGGACATAAATGTTCGAGACTTGATGGAATTCATCAAGGGCCCCGATTTTCCTACGGGCGCACAAATTGTAGAATCCGAAGACCACCTCAGGGAAATCTACGAATCTGGTCATGGTTCTATTCGTGTCCGTGGAACTTATAAGGTTGAATCAGCAGGCAGGGGAAAAACTTTACTCATAATCGACAGCATCCCGTATTCAGTCAATAAGGCAAAATTGGTCGAGCGCATAGCCATTCTGATTCGCGAAAAACGGTTGAGAAATGTTTTCGACGTCAGGGATGAGAGCGCTGAAGATATAAGGATAGTCCTTGAGATAAGAGGGGCGGAAATAAAGCCAGAATCGATTGTGGCCTTCCTTTATAAACACACCGAGCTTCAGATCAATTTTCCGATGAATTTTATCGCTATCAATCCTCATGGCATTCCTGATCGTTTGTCTCTGGATCGGATAATTAAGTATTTTCTCGAATTTCGTTATCACAAGACCGTCCGAAAATTGACCTATCTTCTGGAAATTCTCAGGAAACGCATACACATTCTGGAAGGTTTTGAGATCCTCTTTGACGACCTGGACAGGGCGATCTCAACAATTCGATCAGCCAGGAGTAAATCTGAAGCCGGTTCCGGTCTGAAAGACAGTTTTAGACTTGACGACGAACAGGTAGAAGCCATTCTCGAAATGCGACTTTATAAACTCGTGGGAATTGAGATCGGAAAAGTCCTCGACGAGTTGGCTGCAAAAAGAAAACAAGCCCTTGAGATCGAAAAGGACCTCTCCAGTCCTGGCCGTTTGTGGAAAAGAATTGATAAGGAACTGGAATCCATAGCATCACAGTCCTCGGATCCAAGACGTTCCCGGATTGTGCAGGAGACAGAAGAGGAAACCTTGGTGTTTGACGTTCAGTCGTTTGTAGATCAAGAGGATACGACTGTTATCCTTTCAAAACAGGGCTGGATAAGGCGCATCAAGTCAGAGGTCGAAGATGGCGCAACACTGAAGTTTCGAGAAGGTGATTCCCTTCTAGCCGTTGTCAGAACAAATACCTCACGAACTGTGACAATTTTCACCAACAGAGGCAAAATATATTCAGTTAGGGTCTCTGAAATTCCATCGACCGGTGGGTTTGGCGAACCATTGAGTTCACGGTTGCGTTTGGATGATGGTGAGATTGCGCTGGCTCTGTTAACTCCAGAACCCCTTGGCGGCGGCCCCATGGCCGTGGAAATTAGTGATTCTCCGGAGGATCTAACCATCGATTTCGATGAAAGCCCTCCCATTGGCCAGCCTTCACTATTTCTGGATGAAGAGTCTGCCGGGCCTGAAAATTATGCCGCGGAAAAACGGGTCGGATTAAATGCCATAATCGTGACGAAGCGTGGAAGAGGCTTCATGTTTGATCTTGAGTTATTCAAAGACCCCACCAAACGGCTGGGACGCAAATTGGTCAACCTGGAAAAGGACGACGAAGTTGTGGCTGTGAAAATCGCCGACAATGAATTTGTGGTTGTTGGAGGGTCCGAAGGTCATGTGATTAAATTCAGGCTGGATCAGGTTCCCACGATGGTAGGGCCGGCTCGCGGTGTCATATTTATGAAGACAGGGGCTCAGAATGAAGTCATAGGACTTGCTGTAGTTGGAAAAGATCAGTCAGTCAATGTGATTCAAAAAGAAGGGAATACAAAACTGGTTCCCGTCAAAGAAATCAATGAATCGGCGAGAGGAGGAAGGGGTAAAAAGCTTTGCCCCGGAATTGCCGCAATAGAGTGTGATGTCTGAAAGGAAATAACCTATCCATGGGGGATTCTTACACCGTTAATGATATTCAGGTACTAAAAGGTTTGGAAGCTGTTCGGAAACGGCCCGGGATGTACATTGGGGACACGGGGCTTGGGGGACTGCATCAGCTTGTCTGGGAAATCGTTGATAACAGTGTCGATGAGGCGCTCAACGGGCATTGCGATTCGATTCTTGTCGCAGTAGGCGAAGACAACAGTATCACAGTTGAGGATAGTGGTCGGGGCATTCCTGTTGAAACTCATCCGACTACCGGGAAGAATACCGTTGAAACCATTTTCTGTAATTTGCATGCTGGGGGCAAATTTGACGACGACGCTTACAAAGTGGCCGGAGGGTTGCATGGTGTTGGCGCATCGGTTGTAAACGCCCTTAGTTCACGGATGGTAGTAAGAATTCGCCGCAATGGGTTTCTCCATGTTCAGGAATTCGAGCGAGGTAGACCAATCACCTCTCTTGTCAAAAAAACGCCGGCAAAGGGAACTGGTACCAGTATATCGTTTATACCCGACCCTGAGATCTTCGGGCCTCTAAGACTCTCCAAACAGATAATCAGAGAGAGACTCGAGGTAAAATCATTTCTGATTGCGGGCCTCAAAATTGATTTGAGAGACGATAAGGAAGGAATTGTCGAGACCTTCCATTATCCTGAAGGCATAAAGGACTTTCTCACACTTATCACAAACGGGCATGCGCTTGTAGACGCTCAGCCCTTTTACTACAAGCATCAAAACGATTTCCGTTTTGAGGTCGCGTTAGCTTGGACAGCAGAAACATCCGGGAAAATTTTGTCATTTGTGAATTCGATTCCAACGCCAGCAGGTGGAACTCATGAAAACGCATTCAGAAATGCCATTACCCGAGTAGTTCGTTCATATATAGAAAAACGCAACGGGCTTCCAAAAGGTGTCAAGGGAGTTTCTGGTGATGATATCAAAGA
This sequence comes from Desulfomonilaceae bacterium, assembly GCA_049967315.1. GTDB lineage: Bacteria > Desulfobacterota > Desulfomonilia > Desulfomonilales > Desulfomonilaceae > CAJBEZ01. The sequence continues at coordinate 13,449 of JBMFSZ010000013.1, read as the reverse complement.
AGGACTCTATGGGATTCTTTCGGTCTACCTCCACGGGAATCTCGAATTCCAAGGACAGACAAAGGATAGACTTAACAGCCCAGAGGCCCAACATATCGAGCCAGCACTCAAAGCGGCTTTTGAGACATGGTTGCACCAAAACCCATCGCAGGCGGCCGCCATTGCGTCAAGGGTTACTTTGGCCGCTCAGGCTAGAGTGGCTTCAAGAGCTGCCAGGGATGAAGTCACGAGAAAGGCCGTTACAAACAGACTGACGTTGCCTGGGAAATTAGCTGACTGTTCATTGAACTCTCGTGACAAAACCGAACTTTTCATCGTTGAGGGTGATAGTGCAGGCGGCTCCTCGAAGCAGGCGAGAGATCGAAGGTTTCAGGCTATTTTGCCCATTAGGGGTAAGATTCTGAATGTGGAACAGGCTTCTGTTGAGAAGCTCAGAAATAATAAAGAGGTTACAAGTCTTATCCAGAGTGTTGGTACCGGAATAGGGAAAAACTTTGATTACTCGAAGCTCAGATACGGAAAGATCATAATAAATACTGACGCTGACGTCGACGGTCATCATATTTCAACCCTTTTGCTAGCCTTTTTCTATCGTTTTCTCCCGGAACTGGTAAACAGGGGACATCTCTACCTGGCCATGCCACCACTGTATAAGATTCGGGTAGGATCCGGAAAAAATAGTCAGGTGCATTACGTTTTTTCGGATGATGAAAGGGACAAAATCCTCAAACGGAAAAAGGGAAAGGAAATTGATATCCAAAGATTCAAGGGCCTAGGAGAAATGGATGCTCCCACATTGAAATCTACTACAATGGATCCGTCCACAAGAAGCATTTTAAAATTAAAAATCAATGATGAATCTGAAACGCATCAGGTTTTTGACACCCTGATGGGCAAGGATGTTAGAAAGAGGTTCATATTTATAAAGGAAAGATCTCAGGAGGTAAAAGACCTTGATATATAGCGTATGCCTACTATCAAGGCCTTTGTACAATCTAAAAAGGGACTAATGTTTAGCGGATTGTGATGGAGGAAATTCTTCCAGAGCTGATGCTATGAGCCGTTTAACAGGATCGTATGATTCACCGCTCAATGCCTGCTCCAGGATAGGTCTTACCTTTTCAGGGAACAATTTCCCTATGGTACGTAAGGCGTTGACGGCAGCGATTCTGGATCGGTAATCCTTGTTGTTGAGCGCCTTTTGGAGGGACTCTATAACATCCGGTGATGGGGACTTGATTGCCCCTAAGGTGGAAATCGCCGAATTCCTGACCCGCATATCCGGATCGGTTAGTAATCCTATTATTGCCGGAGCCGCTTTTGACGTATCCTGTCCTAGTCCGCGCAGAATACCTAAAGTCAACAGCCGGTTCTCAACGTCCTTATCTTTTAATTCTGCTACCAGGGAATCAAAAAATTCTGGGGCCTTGTTACGGAAGCGAAGAAGGGCAATCAACGCTTCCCTTCTGTCCAGTGGATTTTCTGCTTGTAAAGCTTTTAAGCAAATTGGGATGGCGAATTCCCCTGATTCGTCAATTGCGCTTGCGGCGTCGAGAATGTCGGATCTGGTATCCGAATCCGATTTGTCGTACATGGCCACGATCTTGGGTAAGGCCGGCTGAGCCTCCTTTTTTAACTTTTTTAAGGCTGGGATGGCATGTACGGCGGCGACCGGAGTCTTGGCGTCCAATGCCTCGATCAATACAGGAATGACTTTGTCCGGTTTTTGTTCCCCAATCATTGATAGAGCCTTGCTGGCGCCTTTTGCCGTCGATGGGTTCTTGTTACCAAGAGCCTTGGCCAGCGTAGGGATATCCTCGTCTTTCCATTTTCCCAACAAAGCCATGGCTATGGTGGCGTTTGTTCGGGTTAGTTCATCAGGATCCTTAAGATATTTGCTTACCAATTCCTCTATGGTCTGATCCTTTTCCCCGACACGTCCGAGGGCTAACACGGCCGATTGCCTGGGACCAACATCAGGGTCTTTCAAAATGGCCACCAAAGCCTTCTTGACGTCTTCCCCGTGGTTTGGGAAGAATCCCAAGGCCTCTGCCGCTGCGCTCCGCACTTTGGGATCAGAATCCTTCAAAGCTTCAATGAGAGGCGGGACCGCCCTCGCTGGTTTGTTTCAGGAGCAACCCAGATCAAATGCGGCTTTGGCACGGACGTTTGGATCTTGACTTTTGAGATCATTGATATGTTTGTCAGTTGAATCGCAAAGCGCAATCTGCGGATGGACGAAACATAGAAACAAAAAAACAGCAAAGAACGCCCAAAAAATTCTCATTTTTCCTTCTTCCCTTTGCTCAAAACTTCGTATTTCTTTTTTTCGAGAAAATCTCTATCGATTTTCAAAAAACCCTTTTTCCCAAATAAAGCGAACCTTAACCACTGCGCTCCGAAATAAAGCATCGCGACGTCATCATTTCTAATTTTATCTATAATATCGTCATCGACTTTGAATTTCTCCAAAAAACTCGAATCAAAAACGAATTCTCTGAAACGGTCCACATCATAAAGAGCCATAAGAATCATATCCTGCATTCGAGGATCAACGATTTTGTCTTCCCATAGCTCGTCAGCGTGCATGACGTCTTTAAGATTGTGGTCGATATCATCATAATCTCGCAAGCCCTGGTCACGACGCCAAGCTTCGATAGTCAGTTCCCTATTTTCCTTAAGCCCGTGACAGGTGTCCTCTCCGACAATAAAGGAATACTCGACTCCCTGTTCGGTGTCTAAAGGATATAGGCGACATGAATAAGGCCGGCTTTCGTAAACTGTGCATCCGTCTTCCGATACAAATGGACACTTTTTGTCGTTGTCCTTATCCATTTTAAGTATTACAGCGGGCAAACCACTTTTTTGAGACAACACCCGGTGGGTATAGGTTTCAATAAAATCCGTAGATGACATGTTCAGGGTTTTGCGCAACCTGATTACATCCAGAGGATCCAGAAAGATGGTCACATCTCTGCAACAGGAATTGAAGCAGTCTATTCCTGGATGGCATCTGAAACAGAAGGTATCGTCCCATGTCATCAGTTTGGCGTTATTTTCAGCTACTTTGTCTCCGAATTTCATTTAAGGTCCTTTCAATTATTTACGTTTGTCCAAGTTTTTTCTGGACCCTGTCAATATTGTCCTTGGCCTGCTTGTTTCCGGGGTCTAGCTCAACAGCCTTGCGCCAACACTCCAGAGCCTTTTCTGTATCTCCCAACATTTCGTATGCTATGCCTTTTTGATGATAGGCGCCTATGTAATCGTCCCTGAATGTTATAGCCCTGTCAAAACAGTTAAGCGCCCTGGAATAATCACGCTCAACCAGTAGGTAAATTTGGCCCATGTTGTAATAAGCCATCACATATTCAGGGTCCAGTTGAACAGTCCTTTCGAAGCACTCTATAGCGGCCTGTTGCCGTTTGAGGAAGGTGTAAGCGACTCCCAGGTTGTAGAAAATGGCCGGATTTTGAGGGTCTAGTCTGGAAATTTTGTCGAGTCTCGCGGCAGCCTGTTCGTAGTCTTCATCTTCGAAAGCAGAAAAAGCCCTCTGAAGTTGCGCCTGGATGAGGAATGCCTGTGTAGGCTTGGTTCCAGCCATGATTTGTGAGAGTTCTGAAAGTATATTGGCAATGGTTTCTTTTTCCTTAGGGGTTTTGAACAACTCCATAGCCGTTTCAAATGTTTCATGGGCTTTTTGTATTCTGCCAGCGCAAGCTTGTGAAACGCCCAGGCGATAGAGAATCACCGGCTTCATAGCCTCGTTCGAACGGGCCAGGGATTTTTCATGAAACTCCGCAGCCATGAGATAGTCTTCTGCCCCGTCATAGCAGCCCGCCAAGGCCTGGAGAATTTCAAAGGAGGAAGGATCCTCATCGATACATTCTTTAAATTGGTATATTGCTTCGTCCCATTTCTTTTCGGACATTGCTTTGTAAGCGGACACGGCTCTTTCAGAGAGGGTGGACCTTTTGTCAGGGGTATCAGCATAACCAGAGTTTTTTAGTAGACAACAGTTCTTAAATTTTTTACCGCTACCGCAGGGGCAGGGGGCATTTCTCGGAGTAGCCGCCATGCTGAGCGCTCCTTTCGGGTTGGCGAATCATAAATTTTTTATATTAATATATTTACTTTGCTAGCTCAAGCAAAATAAGCGATTGTTTTTTGCGGACTTTTGGAATCCGAACTCCCAAAAATTCTCTTGACAAAGCTGATAGGATTTGATTCAATTCACCAATTCATTATTGCATAGGTCATCCAAGACCTAGCTGGATATCCAAATTTAGTATTTCAGCGCTAATCAGATCCACGTCGAGTTGAAATGGTCAAACTTTTTCTCGGAAGTTCCTCACAGTTCCGATTTATCTCAGAGACTAAGCAAAATGCAGTAGCCGATGGTTCTTACACTTGTGTTTGGCTTTCGGCTGTTGTTATTGACGGAGGGAAAAGAGGGGTCTCGAGGTAAGAGGCTTATTTAAAGAAGTGATCTTCCAGGGAAGGGCGACTACCTTGAGAAAGGAGGATCCCGTCTACTCGTTTGAGTACAAATTGGTTACACGAAATTTTCGTCGAATGATTTTGAAAAAGACTTATTTCACCAGGAGGTTAGTTCATGCCAAGTTATGTTATTTTAGAAAAATGTGATGGATGCAAGGGGCAGGACAAGACCGCTTGCATGTACATCTGCCCGAATGATTTGATGGTTCTTGACAAAGAGAAAATGAAAGCCTGGAATCGGGCCCCCGAAATGTGCTGGGAATGTTACAATTGCGTTAAGATTTGCCCCCAGCAGGCTATAGATGTGCGTGGTTACGCTGACTTTGTTCCAATGGGCGCTTCGTGTGTTCCGCTCAGAGGTTCAGAGGACATCATGTGGACAGTTAAGTTTCGCAGCGGACAGGTAAAAAGGTTCAAGTTCCCGATCCGTAAGACACAGGAAGGGTCAGCGGTCCCTGATGGTGGTTATGGTGAGGTTACGACTGACCTGGCCAGCCAGTGCCTTTACAATGAACCGGCTGCACTCAAGCTTGATGCGCTACCCACAACAAAGAAGTAATTCCTTAGGAGGAAGCTAATAATGGCCAATTTTGAAACTGTAGAAGTAACTACCGATATTCTCATTTGCGGCGGTGGTATGGCAGCCTGCGGAGCTGCTACCGAAGCCTCTTACTGGGCGGCGAAAAATGGTCTGAAAATCACAGTGGTCGACAAAGCTGCCATGGATAGATCAGGCGCCGTGGCCATGGGCCTTTCCGCGATCAACCAGTATGTTGATATCAACAGTGGCGCCAACACTTGTGAAGACTATGTCCGTTACGTCCGTAACGACCTCATGGGCATTACCCGTGAAGACCTCGTTTATGATATCGCCCGTCACGTCGATTCTTCAGTCCATCTGTTCGAAAAATGGGGTCTCCCAATCTGGTTGGACGCTGAAGGAAAGTACGTTCATGAAGGCCGATGGCAGCTTATGATCAACGGCGAATCCTACAAGGTGATCGTCGCCGAAGCAGCCAAGAACGCTCTGACCAAGTTCGGTCATCAGTATTTCGAAAGAGTTTTCATCACCACACCTCTTATGGATGGTGACAGGATCGCTGGCGCGGTGGGCTTCAGCACACGTGAAAACAAATTTTATGTATTCAAGGCCAAAGCAGTTCTCGCCGCGATGGGTGGCGCTGTCCACGTTTTCAAACCGAGAAGCTCCGGTGAAGGTCTTGGCCGAGCCTGGTATCCGCCCTGGAACTCTGGCTCCAGCCTGTATTTCACATTGATCGCTGGCGCTGAGCAGACCTGTCAGGAAGTCCGTTTCATCCCCGTGCGTTTCAAGGATGCTTATGGTCCGGTCGGCGCGTGGTTCCTCCTGTTCAAATCAAGGGCCACCAATGCCTTTGGCGGTGAGTACATGGTTGAGCGCAAGGATGAACTCGAAAAATGGGGATCTTATGGCAAGGTTAAACCGATCCCGGCTAACCTCCGCAACTATCTTGGCATGTTAGACGAGTTCGAAGGCAAGGGCCCCATCTACATGAGAACTGAAGAAGCTATTCAAAAAATAGCGGATACCTACAAGGATGACCCCAAGGCCTACAAGAAGAAAATGAAAGAACTCGAAGCCGAAGCGTGGGAAGACTTCCTTGATATGACCATCTCCCAGGCTATTCTCTGGGCCGGAACCGATGTTCAGCCCGAAGAGAAATCTTCTGAAATCGCAGCGGCCGAGCCTTATTTCATTGGTTCCCACTCCGGCGCTTCCGGCGCGTGGGTAAGTGGTCCGAAAGACCTCGCTCCGAAGGAATACTTCTGGGGTTATGAATATATGTCAACCGTAAAGGGCCTGTTTTGCGCGGGTGACGCTTCTGGCGCTTCCAGCCACAAGTTCTCCTCCGGTTCACACGCCGAAGGCCGAGCCGCTGGTAAGTCCATGGTTCGTTTCGTTGTCGACAATAACACTCAGCCCAATGTTGACATGGGTAAGGTCGAAGAATTGAAGAAAGAAATCCTGAAACCTATGGATCTCTTTGAGCAGTTCGGTGGCAAGTCGAGCGACCCGAACATCAACCCAGAGTTCATGAAACCGAAGATGTTCATGTTCCGTCTCCAGAAAATTATGGACGAATATGCCGCAGGCGTGACCGCGGGCTTCAAAACCAACAAGGCCAAGCTCGACAGAGCGCTGGAACTCTTGACCTGGTTGAAGGAAGACTCAGCTAAATTGGCGGCGGAAGACTTGCATGAACTCATGAGATGCCATGAAAACATTCAGAGAATGTATCAGGCCGAAGTCCATGTTCGCACCATACTGTTCCGTGAAGAGACCCGTTGGCCGGGCTACTACTTCCGCAACGACTTCCCCACTCTGGACGAAGCCAACTGGAAGGTTTTCGTCAACGCCACCTACAAGAATGGCGCTTGGGAAATGAAGAAGGTGCCCGTTATCTCCATCGTCGACTAACCTCTTAACTTACCTAGAAATCTCGGAGGCGAGCCATGCCTCCGAGGTCCGCTGAATGCAAGAGGAAGCACACTGAGGGAGCCTGAGCTCCCTCAGAAACTTTTTATTGGGAGGAAGCATGGCTGGAGAAAAGACCGTATTGGTCGTAGGGGGCGGTATAAGCGGCATTACGGCCGCGGTGGAAGCCGCGGAGGTGGGATGCAAGGTGATTCTGGTTGAGAGGCTGCCCTATCTCGGGGGTCGAGTAGCCCGGATGAATAAATATTTTCCGAAGCTTTGTCCTCCTACCTGCGGCCTGGAAATCAATTTTAGAAGAATCAAGAAGAATCCTGACATTACCGTTTATACGCTTGCCAGCGTTGAAAATATTTCCGGGACTCCTGGCTCCTACACTGCGACGATAAAGATTATGCCGCGATATGTTGAGGACCGTTCCGGGACATCCAAGTGTGTCGAGGATTGCCCGGTTGAGATCCCTAACGAGTTTAATTACGGTATGGACATGACCAAGGCTGTAAGACTGCCTTACGAAATGGCCTATCCCATGAATTTAGTGGCGGACGCTGACGCCCTGAAGAAAGCGCAGGGGTCCACCGCTTTCAACGAGTTTGTTCAGTCCCTCGAATCCAAAGGGATAAAACTCGATCTAGATGCAAAACCAGAAATATTGACAGTTGAAGTCTCTTCCATAGTTTGGGCCACCGGATGGGTCCCTTACGACGCAACCAGGCTGGACAAGCTTGGATTCGGAAAATTCCCGAATGTAATTACGAATGTGATGATGGAACGTTTGGCTTGCAAAAGTGGGCCTACGTGCGGTGAAATTGTCAGGCCGTCTGACGGTAAGAAAGTTTACAATTTGGCCTTCGTTCAATGCGCAGGCTCCAGAGATGAAAATCATTTGCCCTATTGCTCCTCGATCTGTTGCCTTGCTTCGCTTAAGCAGGCCACATATTTGAGAGATTACAATCCGGATGCAGAGGCGCACATTTTTTATATAGACCTCAGAGCTTACGGCCGGTTCGAGTATTTCTTCGACAAAGTCCGTAATGATGAAAAAATTCATCTGACCAAAGGCAAAATAGTCAACGTCTTTGAAGACCCAATTACGCATGACGTGATCGTGGAGGGAGAGGACATTCTTTCAGGCTCCAGAATTCGTAGCACATTTGACATGGTGGTTCTCGCGACAGGAATGCAGCCTACGACGAGTCTCGAGAAGGTCCCAGCCAATGGAGTCAGTTACGACGAGTATGGTTTCCTTGTGTCGGATGACGGAATTCATGCAGCAGGAGTGACGAAACGACCTATGGATGTTGGAACATGCTTGCAGGATTCAACAGGGGCGGCCCTTAAAGCGCTTCAGGATACGGTGGGGAGGTAAGTCCATGGACCACAAAATCGGAGTATATATTGACACAGGTTATGGAATTGGCGAAGCCCTGGACATCGACGCTCTTTCCTCCGTCGCCACTTCAGAATTCAAGGCAGTGGTTTGTAGGGCGGAACCATATTGGAGTGACCCGGAAAAACTTGCGATAATCAGAAATGATATCGCTACGGAAGGGCTTACTGCTGTTGTGATAGCAGGTCCATCTCCCAGGGTTTTCCAGAGGGAGTTCACATTCGAGAATGTTATCACTGAGCGAATTAACCTCAGAGAACATGTAGTATGGTGTCACCCTGCAAACGACGAAGACACGCAGATGCTGGCCGAAGATTACATGAGAATGGGGATTACAAAAGCTGGAAAGTATGAAGACCGTCCAGCGTTTACTGATCCTCAGGAAAAAAGTATTTTGGTCATCGGTGGTGGCATTACCGGCATGACAGCGGCTTTAGGCGCGGCTGGAGCTGGTCATCAGGTTTATCTGGTTGAAAAGGAAGACAAACTTGGTGGTTGGCTCAACAAGTTTTCAAAGGTTTTCACCGGAAAACCTCCGTACGACCAGATCGTAGACCCGCCTGTCCAGGAAAAGATTAGAGCGGTGGAAGCTAGCGACAAAATCAAGGTGTTTCTCGGCTCGCGAGTTTTCAGCATATCAGGCGCTCCAGGTATGTTTGATGTTGTAATTAGGTCCGATGGTTCCTGGATTGAAGAACTCGACGCCATTCAGAACAGGTGGCTTGCCGAAAAGAAGGCCAAAGAGGCCAAAGGCGATGAAGAACCCGAACCAGCCCAATCTTCGCAGGAAGAAGCGGCCAAACTTCCCCCAATGCCTGAAAACCTGGATTTCGACCACGAAAGAGTCACCGTTGGGGCCATAGTGCTCGCCGCTGGGTGGAGACCCGAGAATCCGCCGGGGCTTGAAAAATTCGGTTATGGTTCCTACCCGGATGTCGTAACAAATGTACAGCTCGAAGAACTTGCTGCAAAGGGTAAAATCCGCAGACCTTCCGATGGAAAAGAGGTCAACGCCATAGCTTTTATAGAAGTAGTTGATGAGCAGATCGAACACCCGTGGTTATACAATTCTGCGGTCGGTTGCCTTGTGGCTCTGAAACAGGCCCATTATCTGAGGAAGACCAATCCCAACGGCAAGGCTTACATATTCTACGAAAATATGAGAGCTCCCGGACAGTTCGAGAAATTTTACCGGTCGCTACAAGATGATCCGGGAGTGTTCATGTCCAAAGGTACCCCAGTTGCGGTGAGTAACGGTGGTCCATCGCTGACCGTGGAAATGCAGAACACATTGCTGGGTGAATCTCTCAAGGTCAAAGCGGATCTGGTAGTCCTTTCAACCGGCATGGTTCCCGTTACAAAGGATGCCGCCGTGTTGAACCTTAAATATCGTCAGGGGCCATTCCTCCCGGAAAATCCTTATGGGTTCAATGATTCCCATTTTATCTGCTTTCCATACGAAACTCAGAGAACCGGTATCTATACAGCCGGTTGTGTCCGAGGACCTATGGATATCCTGAGTTGCGAAACGGACGCCATGGGCGCCGCATTGAAGGCGATCCAGTGTGCCGAGCTGGTTTCCCAGGGGAAGGCAGTCCATCCAAGGGCTGGCGATGAATCCTTCCCGCAGATTTTTACCCAGCGCTGCACGCAGTGTAAGCGGTGCACAGAGGAATGTCCATTTGGGGCTTATGACGAGAAGCCGGATGGCACACCGTTGCCCAATCCTTCACGGTGCAGGCGCTGCGCCATCTGTATGGGGTCATGTCCGGAAAGAATAATTTCCTTTAGAGATCATTCAGTCGACATGATCGGATCAATGGTAAAAGCCATTGAAGTTCCTGACGAATATGCTGAAAAGCCTCGAGTGGTTGTTTTTATATGTGAAAACGACGCGTTGCCGGCTATCGACATGGCGGGTATCAACAGAATGACTTACAGTTCTTTTGTGAGATTTATTCCTCTACGCTGCCTGGGCAACATTAACATGGTCTGGATAGCCGACGCTCTATCAAAGGGTATCGATGGAATCATGCTGATTGGGTGCAAATATGGCGATGATTACCAGTGCCATTTCGTTAAGGGCAGTGAATTGGCTCAATACCGCATGGGGAAAATCAGTGAGACACTGCAGCGTCTGGTGCTGGAGTCTGAACGAATCCGGGTGCACCAGCTTGCGATTGATGAGTTCGCTACAGTGCCGAAATTGATTGATGATTTCATCGAAAAACTCTCCGAATTTGACCCCAATCCATACAAAGGTTTTTAAGGAGGTTCATCATGGCGAGAGACGTAATCGCTGAACCTGATCTTCAGTTTACAAAAGACCTTATCGCCGCAGGCGGTGGTGACCTGAAGAAATGTTATCAGTGCGCAACGTGTTCGGTTGCTTGCAAAGTGGCGCCTGACAATTATCCATTCCCCCGCAAGGAAATGATTTGGGCCCAATGGGGTCAAAAGGACAAACTTCTCAATGACCCCGACGTATGGTTGTGCCACCAGTGCAATGACTGCTCAACCATGTGCCCTAGAGGAGCCAACCCTGGTGATGCTCTAAAAGCCGTTAGAAAGATGGTGATCCAAAACAATGCCCGGCCGAGTTTTTTCGGAAAACTGGTTGGCGAATCGTCCATGTTTATACTTGCTCTAGGCATCCCGGCTGTGATCGTTCTGTTGATCCTTATGATCAGTGGTTTTGGAGTTCCGGCCGGTCCGGTAAAATACTCAGCCCATCACCTGCACCCGAAGGATGGCTTCATTTGGTTGCCCCTAATTCAGGTAATTTTTACCGCATCACTGGCTTTTTCCGTGGTTTCACTGGTCATGAGTCTCAAGACTTACTGGAACAATCTTGAAACTCACAATCCCGTTCCGGTAGGAAACGTCCGAAGGGATTTTTTCCCGAGCCTTTTGGAAGCGCTGTCCGAAATACTGCCTCACACTACATTCAAAGAGTGCGAAGCCAATAATATGAGGTACACAGCGCACTTATTGACCTTCTGGGGCATGATTGGGTTGGCCGTGACTACCGCGATAGTAGCGTTCAATGTTGACATGCTCGGTCTGCTGCCACCTTCCCAAAACGGGCCAGGAACTGTTCCGATCAAGATCCTTGGGAACATCTCCGCCATCGCCTTTGTTGTGGGGCTGGGAATTATGCTATTCCGCAGGTTGAATGTTCCTGATCAGGCAGGTGGAAGCTCATACTTTGACTGGTTCTTTCTGCTGGTCATTTGCGCTGCTGGAGTTACCGGGGTTTTGACAGAGTTGTCGAGACTTGCTGGTCTGGCCGGAGCAGCATATACGATATATGCTTTCCACCTCTGGTTTGTTCTCACGCTGCTGCTATACATTCCTTTCTCAAAATTTGCTCATCTCGGTTACAGGACCATAGCAATTGCGTGGTCCAAGTCGGCCGGCAGGAATGTTATGACCGCTACCAGGCCCAAATGTGTCAGCGCTCCTCCAGCGGAACCGGCACAATCATGATTCATATTCCGAATATTGAACAGGCTTGAAATGGAAAGGGCGAGTAATTTTATAACACTCGCCCTTTGCTCCGAAATGAAGGTAACAACTATTATTTAAGTACTTTAAATCACCAACCCACTATTATTAGCAGGAAATTCTCCTTTCGAAACGCTCCCAAAGTATATCGGCAACTTCGTCTCCCAATTCCTGACAGTCGGGATCAAAATTGCTTAGATAAACCGAAAGATCTTGGGTCCACCTCGATCTTTCGCAGTCCATGAAGCGCCTAAGGAAATTGCCATAGAGCCCTTCGATCATGTACGGCGTAACCCTTTCCAATTCTCGAACCACCTTTTTGGCTTTATCAACTTTCATCTCAGGATGCGCCATTTTAAAACTCCTCCGAACTTGCATCAGTTATCTTTTAGATAATAATGACACAGGGCTTTTGCAAGCGTTAAGATCTGAAACCAGTTTTTACAATAACAGTTCACACACGCGTACCACCATGCGACACATTTGCACTTTATCTCTAAAAGTGATCCATGTTATGTTTAAAAACTTACGCCTTTCAGATGCATAAATCACAATCAATGCCACTGGACAAGTTTATTATAACCAAAAGAAAGGAACGTGATCTTGATAAGCCGTTATTCACGCAAGCAAATGGAGGATATATGGAGGCCGGAGAACCGGTTCCAGAAGTGGCTCGACATCGAATTGGCCGTATGTGAGGCATGGACAAAACGCGGCGTAATCCCGCAGGCGAGTATGAATTTAATAAGGGAAAGAGCTTCGTTCAATGTTGATCGAATAAATGAAATCGAAAAGACGACCAGACATGATGTCATAGCTTTTACAACATCCGTGGCCGAATTCGTGGGGGAAGATTCGCGATTTATCCACCGGGGCCTTACATCCTACGATGTCGTGGATACGGCCCTGTCATTGCTGATGAAGCAGGCAGGCGCGTTAATAAGGACTGGACTCGTTGAACTCATGGATGCTCTGAGGCAACGAGCCGTCGAAACCAAGAATGTCGCGATAGTGGGGAGATCTCACGGTATACATGCTGAGCCAACTACTTTTGGGATTAAGCTGGCGATATTTTACTCAGAAATGGCTAGAAATCTAAAGCGTTGGGACGCCGCCCTCGAAACAATATCAGTCGGGAAGATCTCAGGGGCAGTTGGAACCTATGCCCACCTGGATCCGGAAATGGAAGTTGAAATACTCCACAATCTTGGCCTAAAGCCCGCTCCAGCGTCAAATCAGATTATTCAGCGGGATAGACACGCCGAATATTTTTCCGCCTTGGCGTTTATAGCCACCAGTATCGAAAAGATCTCAATGGAAATCCGCCATCTTCAGCGGTCTGAAGTGAGCGAGGTCGAAGAATTTTTCCACCCCGGACAAAAGGGTTCATCAGCTATGCCCCACAAGAGAAATCCGGTCCTGACGGAAAATCTCTGCGGGCTCGCCCGGGTAGTGCGGGGTTACTCGTTATCTGCTATGGAAAATATTCCTCTATGGCATGAAAGGGACATTTCCCATTCATCGGTGGAGCGAATAATAGCGCCGGACGCGACAATAATAGTCGATTTCATGATCGCAAGGA
>JBMFSZ010000012.1:0-18424 GCA_049967315.1 Desulfomonilaceae bacterium | reverse complement strand
GTGAACTTATTCCGATCATTCATGGCCTAGTTCTTCAAGCTCACGAACATCAGAATCGGAATCGCTGACCATAAAGGGAACGTGCTAGCCAATCATGAATGGCAGGAAGTATGTTCCAAATACAAAATTTCCGCCATGTTGGCCCCCGCGTTTGATCAACGGGAAGAGCGCCCTTAACCCCGAGCGCCGCAGTCTTTAACATATTTGGGGGTTCATTTTAAAGGTCTAGCCGGACACGGCAAGAAAAATAGGTGGCGGAGAGAGAGGGATTCGAACCCTCGGTGGGACTCTACACCCCACACTCGCTTAGCAGGCGAGCACCTTCGGCCTCTCGGTCATCTCTCCTAACTTCAAAACGTAAGCATATTGGTCTCAAAATTTTCTGTCAAGGTTTTTCGACACAATCGGGAGATCATCGGGTTGCAAAATGATCCATAGGGATCTCTTCGAGGAACCGGGATGGCATTGCTGGAACCACACCTAGTCTCCTGTCGTAGATAGTCTGCGGAACCAGTATGACGAGACGGTCTTTAGCTCTGGTTACAGCCACATAAAGTAATCTGCGTTCTTCTTCGAGATCATCAGGATTCCCCAGAGACATCGGCGAGGGAATCCTGCCTTCAGCGGCCCAAATAATTATTACGGTTCCCCACTCAAGACCTTTTGCAGAGTGCATAGTGGACAGCACCAGGCGTTGCTGAGAAACTGTGCGTTCGTCCATTTCCTGTTCTGGAGGCTCGAGCGCGACGTCGTTGAGAAAATCCGTTATTGACGTGTACGTAGCGCTCATCTGGGCTAATTGTTCGAGCTCTCTCAGTCTCTTGGGATAGTTATCATATGAGGATTGCAGATACGGTGTCATGAAACGATTCAATTGATCAATCTTCTCTGGCAGGGAATCATCTGATTTTGAAATCTTGGCCAGGGTGTTTACCAGATTTAGTAATGCCTCTGTATATTTCTTTTTCTGAGGCACAGCAACCGCCAGATCAGAACCTGGATCAGCTTCTACGAAACGGTTTGCAACCATTCTGGCTGTCTTTTCTCCGATATTTGGGATAGTCTTCAGGATGCGCGCCCAACTAATTCTGTCGTTCTTGTTAGCGATTACACGTAACAGAGCCAGCACATCTTTAATGTGCGCGCTTTCCACGAACTTGAATCCGCCGTATTTCACGTAAGGACAGCGTGCCTTGGTAAGTTCGGCTTCGAGATCAAAAGAATGGAAACCTGCCCGAAATAGGACTGCGACGTCGCTCAGAGGAACACCCATTCGAGAGAGCTCATTAACCATTTTTATGATCATCATACTCTGATCTTTTTCGCTGAAAGGTCTGGCCAGAAGCGGTCTCGGCCCAGATTTTCTAGCCGAAAACAACTTTTTCTTGAATCCTGACCACGCTTTTTCAATGATACAATTTGCCACCTCAAGAATTGGCTGCACGCTTCGAAAGTTTTCTTCGAGTTTTATAATTCTGGCGCCTGGGAATAAATCAGGAAACCTAACAATGTTGTTAAAATCTGCTCCTCTGAACGAATAAATGCTTTGGGCGTCATCGCCTACAGCCATGACATTGTCGTGCCCATTTGCGAGGAGCCTGACCATCTTGGCTTGGAGCTTATTGGTGTCTTGGTACTCGTCTACTAGAATATGGGACCATTTTGAACTGACTTCATTTCTAATTTTGTCATTGCTCTCAAGCAACTCTATTGACCGACCTAAAAGGTCATCATAATCCATAGAATTATGATTTTTCTTGTATTGATCGTAAAAGGCCATAACCCTTTCTATATCTGGCCCAAATTCTTCAAGGTGCCTATATCTTTTTTGAATTACATCATAAACGCTATCACCGGCGCCAATGGTTCTACTCATGATTTCAGAAATGGTCCTGGCCTTTGGGAACAGTTTTAGGTCTTGAAGAGGGGGCGAAACCTCCTTCCTGGCTATTTCTATGAGGTCAAGGCTATCGCTCTGATCAAGGATCGTGAACGAGGCATCGAAATCAAGGAAGCGCGAATATCTTCTCAAAATTGAAGCTCCTACCGAGTGAAAAGTTCCACCAGAGACTAGAACTATCCTTTTGTCCAAAAGGTTTATCGCTCTAGCCAGCATTTCTTGAGCAGCTTTACGGGTAAAGGTGAGCAGAAGGATTGAAGAAGGGTCGACCCCGTGATCCACTAGCCACGCCACTCGATAAACGATAGTTCTAGTTTTTCCGGAACCGGCTCCTGCAATTACAAGAACTGGCCCAGCGTCTATCGAAACTGCCTCGAACTGGGCAGGGTTCATATCATGTTCATAATCTATAGATAGTCTCTTTGAATAGCTAGATCTCATAGTCCGTAAAACCTGGGATAATGGGATAGTTAACCTTATAACTAAGATCTGGGATAAAGAAAATATTGGTCAAAAATGTCCAATTATGATATTATTACAGCATTAGTTCCATTTTGTTTTAGTGTCAAAAGTTAAATGTAATCGAAGGAGGATCGCGTGAACAGTTCAGTAAAAGTTCTTGCTTGCCCGGTATGCCACCATCATTTCACCCATTTTTGGAACGGTGAGGGGAAAGCTGTGTCGGCGTTTGGTTACGGGCTTGACTTTAGACTTTTGCCCCGCGATTCAAACAGGGTATCTGATGTCGCTTCTTGTCCCAATTGCTTTTTTACATATAGGACGCAAGATTTCCAAAATCGAGTACCTGAGAATCTCAGGCTTGCCGTCAAGTCTTCTTCATATCAAAATATTTTTGTCGTCGAGTCAAGTGAGGAAAGGAGGGCCCGACCTCAACTGGCTTTATTGAACATGTTCGAAACTAGGGGATTGAATCCCCGGGACCTAGGCATATTAGCACTAAAAGGATCATGGGTCGCACGTGAACTTGGGGCCTTGCACACTGAGTTGGAACTTCTTGAAAAATCGGATAATTACCTTGATCAAGCCCTACGTCGAGGATTAACTAAGGGGGATCCGGCGATGGTCATGTACCTGCTAGGAGAGATAAACAGACGCCGGGAATCCTTTTTACGCGCGCGAGAAATGCTAACTTTTCTGGGAAACAACCCCAGGTATCGTTATCCAGCGTTATTACTTACTGTGTTAATTGAAGAAGAAGATTCTACTCCTTACTGGTCACAACATTCCCCCGAGCGAATGGAACAGAACTCCCCCAAATTCCAAGGATTGTTTCCTCCACTTCGAAGTATCCCTCCCCGTAAAATTGAGTTCTCCCCGGATGAGCTAAAACAGGGTTTGGAACAATCAGATGGAGATGACCTGCGTAGGTTTTAGCGCTACCTTCCAGTTTATTACGAACATCAGACTCTGGAGTTCGGAAGCCAGGAATTTTCGACTGCCCGCTTTTTACAGCTGCGAGAAGTTGAAAAGCCTTCTCCAAGCTGATATTGTACGTAAGTCAAGATCAAAAGGTTAATAGAAAATACCGGCAACGGAGGAAAATGGATGAGACCGTACTTCGAAAAGATGGCGGACGTTGGAAAACCACTGCCTGCATCCAAAATCAACCAAGGCGCAGCAAACCTTGCCCAAGTAATTGAAGTCGAAAAGGCGCTTGAGCGTGAGATCGAGAAAAAGCGCTCAGCGGGACTTCCAGAAAAGAAAATTAATGATCGGGGGCAATTGACCGTTTTTCAGAGGCTCGAACGACTTGTAGATCCCGGTACATGGCGACCACTTCATTCGATATTCAATCCTGATGATAATGAAGAAGGCACTACAGGGGTTGTTGATGGCCTTGGGAAAATTAACGGTAAATGGGCTGTAATAATTGGTTTTGACAACAAGGTAATGGCAGGAGCGTGGGTTCCAGGACAGGCCGCCAACGTTTTACGTGTCACCGATCTCGCTAAAAGATTGCGGGTACCGTTGGTGTGGTTGGTCAACTGCTCAGGTGTGAAACTCACACAACAGCAAGAGGTTTATCCCGACAGAAGGGGAGGCGGCGCGACATTCTTCCGACACGCCGAATTACAAAAGCTCGGGTTACCAGTTTTAGCGGGCATTTATGGTACAAATCCAGCAGGTGGCGGATATCACGGAATTAGTCCGACCATATTGTTTGCCCATAAGGATTGCAACATCGCCGTTGGCGGTGGTGGGATAGTCAGTGGCATGACCCCCAAGGGATTTTTCGACCTTGAAGGCGCCGAATCTCTGATTAATGCCACACGCCATTTCAAGGAAGTTCCCCCAGGTAGTGTGAGTATACATTACGATGAAACCGGATTTTTCAAGAAGGTGTTCGAAACAGAAGAATCTCTTTTGGACGCGCTAAGAGAGTATATGACGTACATGCCGGCCTATGATCCCAGATTCTTTAGGGTCGCGGCGCCTGCTGACCCTAAATTTGACGCCGGGGAATTAAACTATCTTATTCCAATGAATCAAAAGGCTGTCTACAATTTCAGCGACGTTATTGCGAGGCTGACCGACAATAGTGAACACATGGAATTTCGTCCCGATTACGGACCAGAAGTCTACACGGGTCTGGCCAAAATAGATGGCTTTTTAGTCGGACTTATTGGAAACAATCAGGGCTTTTTAGGACAGGGATACCCGAAGTACGCTCCTTATCCTGGGATAGGCGGCAAGCTCTACCGGGAAGGTCTTATCAAAATGAACGAGTTCGTTACCCTTTGTGGTAGAGATAGAGTCCCGATCGTATGGTTCCAGGACACTTCGGGGATAGATGTTGGCGACATTGCTGAAAAAGCGGAACTATTGGGTCTGGGGCAGTCTCTAATTTATTCCATAGAGCAAACTAACGTTCCCATGATGCTTTTTGTTCTCAGAAAGGGAACAGCAGCTGCCCATTATATAATGGGTGGTCCAACCGCCAACAATCATTGCGCTTTTACATTGGGTACACCTGCTAGTGAAATATATGTCATGCACGGGGAGACCGCTGCAGCGGCCTCTTTCGCACGGAGACTGGTCAAGGAAAAGGACGCTGGCAGGCCGTTGGAGCCGATCATCGACAAAATGAACGCGTTGGCCAAGCAGTACTACGATCAGTCTAGGCCAATTTATTGTGCAAAAAGGGGTTTTCTTGATGAAGTTGTACCTTTTACAAAAATGAGAGACTATATGGTGGCCTTCGCTGGATGCGCATATCAAAACCCCGACTCAATATGCGCCCATCACCAGATGATAATTCCGAGAATAATTAAAGGATAAATATTTGTTTTATTCTAGTGATGCTTATTTTTTTCAGTGATGCTTTTAAATTTCGGGCTGACAATTAAAGGAGAGTAATGATGAGCGAAACTTAGAAAAACCTCAAAGAAGCTTTTGCTGGAGAATCACAAGCTAATCGCAAATATCTGGCTTTCGCCAAGAAGGCGGACCAGGAAAACCTCAAAGGCATAGCGAAACTTTTCAGAGCTGCGGCGGCAGCTGAAACAATTCACGCGCACAATCATCTGGAAGTTCTAAATGGTGTTCTGTCTACAATGGAAAATCTAAAAGCCGCCTATGGCGGAGAACATCATGAATTTACATCTATGTACCCTGCCTTCCTTGAAACAGCCAAAGCTGAAAAGAATAGCGCCGCACTGAAGAGTTTTCATTGGGCCAATGAAGTTGAAAAGGTCCACGGCGACCTTTACCAGAAAGCGATTGAGTCCCTTGAGACTGGTGCTGATTTACCTGCAAAAGATTACTATATCTGTCCAAAGTGCGGCTATACGGTAGCCGTCGATTCAGTTCCCGACAAATGCCCTGTTTGTGGGGCAAAAAAGGACGAATTCTTTATCTCAGATTAAACCGCGTTCTGCCCGCGTCCTGTAGATCTTTTGACGAGGATCTCCCCATGGCGCGGGTACTTCCGAACGCTACCCTTTGAAGGTCCCGTTAATGATCTAGGAAATATCATTACTGTATGGGGGCGATATGGCACAAACTGTATCCGTAAAAAACACTGGTTTAAGAGGGGTAACGGTAGCTGACACCAAGGTAAGCTTCATAGATGGTAACCAGGGGATATTAATCTATAGAGGCTATCGTATCGAAGAATTGGCAGAGAAGTCCTCCTTCCCGGAGGTGGCTTTTTTGTTGCTAAATGGATATCTCCCGACACAGCATGAATTAAAACTTTTTGAACAGGCTATAGCTGATGAATCAGATGTCCCCGAGTACATTTATGAGTGCATGCGCAAATTTCCTGTGTCCGGAAGCCCAATGGATTCGCTTCAGGCCTGTGTGCCTTTGCTCGCTATGGACGACCATGACCTAAAGGATGATTCAAGAGAAGCCAACCTCCGTAGGGCTATAAAGCTCGTGGCGAAATTACCAGTTATCGTGGCCGCCTGGAACCGAATCAGCAATGGTTTGGATCCTTTGCCTTATGACTCGAATCTGTCACATGCTGGCAATTTCCTGTGGCGTATGACAGGAAGTAAGCCTGACGATCAGACAGCCAAAGACCTCGACTGTTGTTTGGTTTTACACGCTGATCACACCTTTAACGCATCTACATTTGCCTGCCGTGAGGTTTGTTCTACCAGGGCGCATATGTATGCGGCTGTTACTGCTGGAATAGGAGCGCTTTCCGGAAGCCTTCACGGCGGCGCGAACACCAAGGTAATGGAAATGCTTCTACGGCTGGAAAACGAACCAGATGTCTCAAAATGGATAAAAAACCAGATTGATACTGGCCAGAAGATTATGGGCTTAGGTCACGCAGTATATAAGACCATGGATCCGAGGGCAAAATACCTGAAGCCAATGGCGACACGTCTAGCCAAAGCCAGAAAAATGGAAAAATGGGACAACTTGTCGAAACTTGTTGAGAGAGTTTCGGTCGAGGAATTCGACAAACGTGGAAAGAGTGAAATTAGGCCCAATGTGGATTTTTACAGCGCTCCCGTCTATTTTATGTTGGACATACCCAAAGAATTTTTTACACCTATTTTCGCCATTTCGAGGATTGCAGGATGGTGTAGCCACATAATCGAAGAGAAATTTGGTGAAGCTCAGGAGAAACCCGCTTTGTACAGACCTCAGGCAGAATATGTCGGGAACTATTGCGGACTCATGGGATGCGAATATTCTCCTTTGTCTGAACGCCCTAGTCCTGAAAACTAAAAAGGTGGCATGCCAATGGAATTTTTATTTGACGCTCTGGTAGTGGGCTCAGGTTTGGCTGGTCTGAGGGCTGCGCTCGAAATCCCTCAAAACTTCAAGGTTGGTTTGATAAGCAAGGTGTTTCCCACAAGGTCTCATTCCGGAGCGGCACAGGGCGGCATCAGCGCCGCTTTGGGCAATGAGGAACCGGATTCCTGGGAATGGCACATGTATGACACCGTAAAGGGTGGTGACTATCTCACAGACCAGGATGCTGCTGAAACACTGGCTAAAGATGCTTTGAGGGCTGTCTACGAACTGGAGCACATGGGTGTCCCCTTTAACCGAACCCAGGAGGGACGAATTGCCCAACGGGCATTTGGTGGCCACACTAGAAATTTCGGAGAAGGGCCCGTGAAGAGATCGTGCTATGCCGCTGACAGAACCGGCCGCGTAGTTTTGGATACGCTATTTGGAAAAGCTGTAGAAAAAAAAGTTCATACACTCAATGAGTTCTACATGCTTGATCTTGTAATAAGTGGCGGCAGGGCGAGAGGAATCGTGGCCTACGAACTGGCCAATGGGGCCATCCATACCATTTGGGCAAAGGCTATTCTAATTGCTACTGGGGGTTTCGGAAGAGTTTACAAAACTAACTCAAATTGTTTTTCAAACACAGGGGACGGTGTCTATATGTGTTTCCGAAGTGGAGTTCCACTGGAGGACATGGAATTTGTCCAGTTTCATCCTACTGGTATATACCCTTTGGGTGTTCTGGTGAGTGAAGCCGCTAGAGGTGAGGGCGGGATATTGACGAATGGTGATGGGCGGCGTTTCATGCCTGAGTATGCCCCTACCTTACTGGATCTTGCTCCGCGAGATGTTGTTTCGAGAGCGATCTCAACAGAAATCAGGAATGGCAGAGGGATTAACGGTAAGGATTATGTACACCTCGACCTCACCCATCTTGGAGCTGAAAAGATTGAGGAAAAACTTTCCGACATATCATCTTTTGCTCGGATTTACCTTGGGGTGGATACAGCGACTCAACCGATTCCTGTTACCCCTACGTGTCATTACATGATGGGAGGAATACCAACTGACCTCGACGGGAGAGTGTTGAGCGCCGATGGATCCAGAATCGAGGGATTGTATGCGGCAGGGGAGGCGGCATGTGTTTCTGTGCACGGCGCAAACCGCTTAGGGACAAACTCCCTCCTGGATTTGGTTGTTTTCGGCAGGAGGGCAGGGCGCTCCGTAGTTGCAGACACCCTTGAAACAGGATCTCCGGAGCCTGTGAATAATGCTGAAAGGGATACAAAAGACAGGATCAGAAAGATTAAGGAAGGACAGGGTTCAAAGCCTGGCTTAATCAGAGCCCAAATGCAGAAAACGATGACCAATTCCTGTTCTGTATTCAGAAATCAGAAGGACATGGAACGTGGTCTTAGTGAAATTCGGTCGCTCAAGGATGAATATGCCTCAGTGTCTATTGACAATAAAGGAGAAAGCTACAATACCGATTTGCTGGACGCCCTTGAATTGGAATCTTTGCTCGGGCTAGCCGAGACAATCATTGTGTCTGCCCTGAACAGAACTGAGAGTCGGGGCGCCCACTTCCGCGAAGATTATCCAGAGCGCGATGATCACAATTGGTTGAAGCACACCTTGGTAACCGCTGGTCCTAGTGGACCAAGTCTCTCATTCAAACCCGTAAACATTACCAGGTTTCAGCCAAAGGCGAGGAAATTCTGATGAAAGTTACACTTCGTGTTTTTCGGTTTGATCCATCTGTAGATGAAGCCCCGTACTATAGGAACTACGCCATAGAGGCCGAAGGCCATGAAAGGGTTCTGGATTGCCTTAACAGAATCAAATGGGAACAAGATGGGACACTCGCTTACCGGATGTCTTGCGCTCACGGGGTATGTGGATCCGATGCGATGAAAATCAACGGACGTTGCGCTCTTGCATGCCAGAAACTGGTAAAGGATTGTGAAGCTGACTTAATACTTGTCGAACCATTACCGTCTTTTACAGTTCTCAAAGACCTCATCGTTGACCTTGATCCTTTTTTCGAGAGAGTCAATTTCATCCGTCCATATTTGATTGCAGGGGATATTCCTGAAAAGGAACGTATACAGTTTCCTGAAGAACGAAAAAAAATGGGAGAATCCATACGGTGCATCCTCTGCGCGTGCTGCACAGCCGCCTGCCCCGTCGTCAACGAAAATGACAAATTCCTGGGGCCAGCCCCTTTGGTCCAAGCGTTCAGAAGAATATTCGACTCACGTGATATTCAGAAAGTAGATCGTTTGGAGCAATTAGACGTGGAGGATGGAGTCTGGGCATGTCTGAATCATTTTGAATGCACCAGAGTTTGCCCGAAAGAAATCCCAGTTACAAAGTATATCAATACTATAAAGCGAGAAATCAAAAAGATTCGTGGTCAATAATTTTTTGAGCCTTCGAAAATTGTCACGATGCCGAGCGTCATGTGAAAATACCCGACGTTGCACATCCCAGCCTCTACCATAAGATTTTTGATTCTCTCGGGTTGGGGAAATGCCGCCATAGAATCTGCAAGATATTTGTATGCTGAAACAGAGGACATAATTTTGGTGACAGAGGGCATCACTGTCTTGGCGTAAATCCGAAACAATGGTTTCATAATCGACCCCATTGGTTCTGTCAATTCCGTCACTACCAGTTTCGCTCCTGGTTTTAAAACCCTTACAATTTCAGAAAAAGCTCTCTTATGGTCTGTAACATTCCTAATGCAAAACACGGTTATCGCGCCGTCAAACGAATTGTCGGGAAAATCGAGATCAAGGCAGTTACCTTGCCTTAACGATATCTGTGAGTCTACTCCATATTGTCTTATTTTCTTCCAACCAATTTCCAGCATACCCAGGGACGGGTCTATCCCTATTACGCGAGCTGTTTGGCTTTGATTCAAAATTTCCAAACAGATATCGCCTGTTCCACAGCCAACATCCAGATAGATATGCCCATTTTGGGGACAGAGCTCTTTCACTGCGGCGCGTCTCCAAAAACGATCCAATCCAAGCGACAAGATACGGTTTGCTCCATCATAGTAGGGCGCAATATTGTTGAACATATCTCTATTCTGATCAGACGTTAGCAGAGAGTCAATTTGCTTGCCGCTATTTCTCAGGCTGGGCATTTTGCCGTTGTTGGTCATGTTGTTTCCAAAAAATCTCCACTTTTTAATTTTTTGCAGCGCATCATAACAAGAAAACCGGAGACCATCTCTCAGACGCTCCCCGGCTTGCAGTTCTACCGTCAAGGTGAACTGAATTTATGCCGCGTCGGCGTCCCAAACCGAATCGTCAGTACTTGGCACCTGGGTAAGGACTGAAAGAGGCACAGCAAACACTTTTCTGTATACATCCTTGGGGTCCTTCATTACACCATCCACTGTGAGAAGCCTCTCAACAGATATACCGAAATGTTTTTCATTTTCTTTCAGATACGGCAGAATCAGGGCCCAGTCATCTTCAGTCATCTCTGTCAGGCTTCCTCCATTAAGCTGTTCCTCGACTATCTTGTGATGCGGATCCCTGACGTAAATGGCCCCGCCGGAAGCCAGGGAAAAGAGATTGGAACCAGGGTAGGGTCTGTCCAGGAAGTCAATGTTTCCATCTTCGTCCATCGTCAAAGCATTTAATATGACGAACCCCCCACCATTTAGAGGGTCACCGGCCATAAAACTTTCCGCCAGGAAATCGAGAGCGGTTCCATTTATTACGACCCTTGGATGGCCTGCCGCGTTTATCAGCGGACGACCAGCGGCGTTACCCATTACGTAAACATTACCGCCTTTGGCTCCATACATGAAACACTGTCCTACGTCGCCATGTATTACGAGTTGACCGTCTTTCATGATTTGCGCTATCTGATCTTGAGCGTTGCCATGTATGTGTATTTCCATTCCATCGATTCCACTGGCCACATAGTCACCTGACGATCCATAAAGGTCTATTTTAACCCCCGAAGTCATTGGGCCAAATCCACAACCTTCGAATCGCTGACCTCTCAGGTCGAAAACGATAAATTTTCTCCAACCCAGCTTGTACGCGTCTACCAATAAGACTGAGTCACATTTGTCGCCTTCTGGATCAAAATCTTTGGCGTCAACTACAAGAATTCTTTCTATAGCAATTGGTGGACGCAATTCAGATCGAGTCACTGCGTCAATTAGGCAATAATGGCCAATTTTCACGGTCTCAGTAATCTTTGGGAGTGACCTTAAGACTTCATTCAGAGTCTCAGTAATGATTCGGACAAAGGCGGAACGCTTTTTGTTACCCAATTCTATTCGCCTGTCCAGCAGCAATGTTAACGATTCTATTACTGTTGATAGATTGTCCCCGTTTTTCAAGGCCTTTCTAGCCAACTCTGAAATCGCCCACCGGCTTGCACTGTAATCCCATGAGGATAAATGCTTTTTAAATATCGAGAAAACCATCGCTGGCGCCTTTTGAACTAAGGCTTGCTGTATTTCCGTGGATATATGTTCGGAATTGTGGGGCTTAACAACTAGTTGGGTAACGTCCATTGGCTGCCGCTTTTCTGCCGCCACTTCCCGGCCAAATTTGTCGTAACAGCGAAGTTCATGGTTTCCATTACTGGAGGACTCGGTAACATTGAACATGAATGCCCCGCCATCGGAGGAAGAACCTCCACGAGCATTCCAGTATTTATCCGCCACAGGACTAAAGCGGGGGTCTTCAGCCGATATTGATCTTAGAGTAGCGTCAATCGCCTGTTTTTCAGAGCATATTAGTCCAATTTGGGCTTCGCCATCATAGATTGAAAAAACCTGAGGTCGTAACATAGCCGTGTCTGTAATTCCGATGAGCTGAAAAGTCTTACTTTCCGGGATATTACGAGCAATAATAAAAAACCATGGTCCATCTGGAGAAGCATGGATATGAGTAGATTGAACGGCTTCGTACAGGGCCTGTTTTTCTGGCGGCAAGAGATCGAAATCCAGCTCTCCGGTCGGAGCTAAGCCTTCAATTATAACCTCCAATGGATAACCATAAACACGATTCCACAAATCAAACAACATCACACTAACTTCAGTATCAGTCATGAATTGCGGCACATAGCCCCGTTGCTTCAGATAGTCAGACGTTGCATGATAGTTCGCGAAATCCCCATTATGCACGAGCGCTTCATTGAGACCTGAAAATGGGTGGGCTCCACCCGGATGCCATACCCGGCCTCTGGTAGGATAGCGCTGGTGTGCTATCCAGACATGCGCTGGAAAATCATCCAGCTTGTAATAACGGACAACATTTTCAGCGTACCCCACTATTTTGAGTATCATTACGTTCCGGCCATGAGAGAGAACGAACGCCTGTTTTTCTCCCAAAGAACTGTAAAACTGTTTGTTTAACCTAACGGAGTTTCGGCTGACAAACTCATCCTCGAGCATTCGGTCAGGCAGTCCTGATAATCCCGCTTGCTCGGCGAATTGCTTTATTACTGCGGGTTTCACTCTTACAAAGGCTCGCCAAACTTCAGGAGGCTTAACTTCTAATCCTTCCAGTTCACGAAAATCTGGCAAATGTTCCATCACTTCATCTTTGGCAACGTCGAAAAAAGGGGAAATAAAGGATTCCTTGAGCGAATTGAGACATTGGGGTTCGAGTAAAGCCACATGTAACATGTAGTGCGAATCGAGAATTTCCTGAGTAACGCCGAGCTGGTCGGGATCCATACCCACGGCTGCTATACCGCCACCTTTACCGTTCCCTCTGTTGTGCATTCTATAAGAAGGTTCGAAAATGTGCCGTCCAGCAAGAGGGATACTCGAAGCGAACCCGGTAACCCCGCAGCCGCCTTCATCTTCTGCCTTATTTACTTTAGAAAAGTCTGGAGTTCCTGCTTCATGAAGTCTGGACGCCAGCAACTTCGCAACGTAGTCAGATGTTCGCATAATTGAAACCTCAAACTAAACTGGATCGGATATCGTCGTCTGGAACGGATTCGGAATAATCGAGATGAGCCAGAACATCGGTCTTTCCTACTAATTCACGTATGCTTCTGAGCCCCAGTCTATAAAGAATCTCTCTCAATTGGTCCCTCCAGCAACCAATCATGTTGATAATTCGCTGTGTGCCCCAGCCAAGATTCATCAATCCTACCAACTCGAGATCCGTAGTGGCTATACCTCTGGCGCAACCTCTCCCGCTCTCACAGTTGTGGCACCTTACGCATTCCAGAGCCACCAGTTCGGGGGTTCCAGTAACAACTCCGTCCGCACCTAAAGCTATGGCCTTGGCTACGTCAAAAGCAGTTCTAATGCCACCAGAAGCTATCAATGTTATAGAGTCGCGGACCCCCTCATTTAAGAGAAAGTTGTGAACCTTCGGAATGGCGTATTCGATAGGCATGGCAATGTTCTTCTTTGCTACATCAGGAGCGGCGCCGGTACCGCCATAAGATCCATCAAGATGTACAATGTGAGCCCCAGCATAATACGAACCAACTGCCACCATATCCACGTCGGACGGAGTGGACACTTTCACGGAAACCAACGCCTTGGGATTAATAGCCTTGATCCAGTCGATGTGTTTTTTGTGATCTTCAACCGAATATACGGAATGGAATGGAAATGGGCTGAAAAGAGAAGAACCTGGGACGGTCTCTCTAATTCTTGCGACAGCTTCTGTTACTTTGGGACCCAACAAATGACCACCGAGTCCCGGTTTTGCTCCTTGAGCATACTTGAATTCAACTATTTTGACTCTCTGGATGGTCTCTTCTCGAACACCGAACAGGCCAGTAGCGACCTGGGTTATAATATTGTCATCAAATGGATAAAGAGCTTCCGGATAACCTCCTTCACCTGTGCAGGTGAAAGACCCCCAAGCGGCAAACGCTCTTATTCTACTTAACATTGTTATTTGACTGATCGACCCGAACGACATTCCACCCCCATACACAGGTATAGGGATGACGATGTCAAAACGACCGTCCCCTTTTTTGTTAAGGGGTACGGAAGTGTCAATTGTTGTGCGTTCTAGTTCCGGAATAGGAGGGGTTTTAGGAAACCTTATACGAAGCTTGTCGAAACCACCGTCAGAAGCCCCAATGCGGTACTCCAGGTCATTGGCTGGAAGCTTCCCCGTTTCAGCCATGTGCCAGACACTCATAAGCAAATCAGGGGTCCAACGAGAGTCTCCCATGGCCTTTGAACTGGGATTCACTCCAACCCTTATTGCATCAACCGGGCAATTCCTGACACAACGGTTCGGTTTTTTCGCGCATTCGGGGCCCAGACACAGGTGGTCAAGGGGTGGAGCTAACCGATTTCCATTGGTTACAAACACATCTTGAGGACAGACTGCGACGCATTTCAAGCAATCTGTGCAAGCGTCCAAAACTCTAACAGTATATTTACCCAACGCTCGACCGAAACGCGAAGGAGTACGCTCGACTTCGGGCTTTGGCGTTTCATTCCATATATTCCGATAATCCATTGAACTAGAACCTCTTAAGAAATCCGATCGGAAAACAATTGTGCGAAAGTATCATTTTCCAGGTCTTCCCTAAACATGACCCGACCTCGTTCGCCACGGAGTCGCCTGGCCTCACGAATTCCCATTGCGCCCATCATTTCCAGAAGCTGGTTGTGCCACGCTCCAATGAGGTTGACCATCCTCTGAGCTCCCCACTTCGGATTTATATTTGAAATAGATACCGGGCAGGGGAGCCCGTCTTTACAATTCCGACAAACCCTGCATTCGAGGGCGATGAGAAGAGGAATGTCTACTCCGACCAAATTGGCGCCACAAAGCATCGCTTTCGTGACATGTTCGGCCATGGCTATTCCGCCAGAGGCTATCACGGTCACTTTATCCCTGAGTCCTTCTTTGAGGAGTCCGGCATTGATTTCCTTGATGACGTCCTTAATGTGTAGCCCTAGGTCTGTCCCCGGTTCGTAACCACTCTCATCTGCGACGTAGTGGATGATGTCAGCTTCTAATGCGTTATATTCCAGCACCTTGCGTATGCTTTCCGGTGAAGATTTCGCCTCCATTCTAATTGAAATCAGTACGCATGGGAAACGTTGCTTGATGACTGCTATTGATTGGGCTGTTTCCGGTTCATCCACTAATTCTACACACCTGTATCCACTCAAATCATGTGTTCGAACATCTTTGGAAGAAAGTACAGGAACGATGGAAGCAGCCTGTTCCGGATAATTAATTGCCACACCATGAGGCATAAATGCCAAAGTCCCGAGTCTAGTGGCTGACGATGCGACGGCTGACCATACGTTAGAAGAAAGGTCACCAAAGGGAAATACGTCAAACACTATGGGTAAGGGGATTCTTAATGATGGAGGGGCCTGAGAGAGAAGTTTACCGTGTTTGTCAAATTCGAGCCTGTCCAGACGCCTGCCCAAATCGACAACAGTTGAAATATATTCCCTTCCGTGGATTCCATCGCGAGTGGGACGGACAATTTCGCTCATGTCTGTCCACATTGAATCAAAACCCGGGCCTGAAAACTTGCCACCATACCCGGCTCCAGAAACAGGAATTTTGCCGGTAGCTGACTGTTCCCACGTTACGGAAATGATCTCGGGCGTATAAAGTTCGTCTCCGAGCGCCTCCCACTCGGGGTTGATAGTTTTGTGTATAAGTCGTTTCGGGCAACCTTGGACGCACCGAAAACAACTCTTGCAAAATTGATCAATGGTGTCTCCAAAAATGGAGGCCGAAAACGACCGATTTTTGTAAACCCCGTAAACACATTCGGTTTTTACGCATTTAGCGCATTTGAGGCAGCCCTCACCCCAGTCCACTATTCCTGAGCGTCCAATAACAGGGAACCTATTAGCTATAGGCTGGACATCTATATGATACTTTTTCGGCATTTCTCAACCCACCAAAATTCTATAGCCATCGAACATTACCGTTTAGGATCAATCGATTGGGAGATAGATCCATGTAAAAACTAAGCGCCTCCTGCTGGTCTGTTGCCAATACCAGCGGCTTTAAGAATTTCAGGCGCCTTGTGTTCCCACTCTATGGCCATGAGATGAATCCCCGCTACGCCTGATATTTCCCTGACCCGTTGTATGGTCTCCACAGCTATCTTTATACCTTGCTCGGCCTGTTTTTCCTTTGGAACGCTACTCATTCTGCTAATCAATTCTTCGGGTATATCCATGCCTGCAACCTTGGTCGCCATGTATCTAGCCATCCCAACTGTTTTGAGCGGAGTAACGCCAGCAAGAATTGAAACCTTCTCAGTCAAACCCATGTCTCTAGCCTGCGTCATAAAAGCTTCAAATTTTGGAATGTTATAAACACATTGCGTCTGAATAAAGTCAGCGCCTGCGCTAACTTTCTTTGACAATCTGACTGCTCGCCAACCGACGGGGTCTGCGAACGGATTCTCTGCGGCTCCTATAAAGAATCTTGGCTGACCCTGGATTGTTTCTCCGCCGATAATTGTCCCTGAATCTCTCATGTCACGAACAGTTCTGAGAAGTTGGATTGAATCCAGGTCAAAGACACCGACGGCTTCCTTCTGATTACCAAAGCTCTGGTGATCACCCGTCAGGCAAAGGACGTTCCGAATACCCAAGGCAAACGCCCCAAACAGATCGCTCTGAAGAGCTATCCTGTTTCGGTCTCTAGTAACCATCTGCAGTATTGGCTCGTGGCCAAGATTTTTGAGTATTGCGCAAGCGGCTATAGAGGACATACGGACAATGGCTGTCTGGTTATCCGTAACATTGATTGCGTCAACCCACCCTAATAAGGACTTGCCCTTTTTAACAAGAATATCCGTATCCGACCCTTTGGGGGGACCACATTCGGCAGTTACGACAAATTTGCCAGACTTGAGCGCTTTTTCAAGCAAGCTTTCGGTTTTCACGGTTTTTGATCCTCCCTGATCACACGACGAGGTCCACCTGAATGCGACGTCGACCAATTAACAGGCGGCACATACTCGCTTAATCTGTCAAGTTCGCCAATGGCTTCAAGACGTTTGATAATAAGGTCCCATCCACAGGGTGTCTCGGGATCAATTTCACAGCGTCCTTCTTTAGATCCCCCACAAGGTCCGTTCATGAGTTTTTTCGAGCATCGGGCTACCGGGCATACGGCTCCAAAATAGCCCAACTTGCACGTGCCACAACCAAGGCAGTTTTCGATCCAAACCCCTCTCATCTGGGTTTCACCAATGAACAGTGTATTAAGCGCCGGGATAATAGGTTTGTCTGTGTATACCCGGGCCAAAGCCTGAACACCGGCTCCACAGCCAAGAGACAATATGGCTTCGTACTCCGGAACCTGTTCAGCTATTCCGTCAATAAAATCATCCACACATTGCCTGTCTAAGCAAGCCTCGGTGATAATTTTCTTCATCCCGTCCTTAAGGTATGATAGTCTTAATGCCGCCGCGAGCAACTGAGTCTCTCTTGCCCCTCCCGCAGCACACTCAGCCACGCATGAATCACACCCAACAACTAGAATGGATGAATAACGGTCGATCATCTTCCTTATTTCGGCAATTTCCTTTAATTCAGCGACAATCACGGATTTCCTCCTTAATCGACTCGCCTTCGGCCCTAAAAAGCAGCCGATGACGCGCGGCTGTCTGACCGTGCCAGATTTTGACACGAGTCGATCATAAAACTGTTGGATTGTTCGTTAGACTTTTTCTGGGGCTACTAGAGCCCCAAGAGATTGGAGTTTTGACGTAAACTCTTTTAAGAGAGCTTCCAAGGCTTGCTTGTTAACAGGCCAAAGACGAACAAACTCAATCCTCTCCGACGCAATTCCAATTTTTTCCAACCAGAAGCGAGCGTAATCAACTCTTTTTCGGGACCGCATAGAACCTTCCAGATATTGACATGCCTGTTCAGCGCAACCTAGCACAAGAGCCCCCTGTGCACCGGAGGCAAGGGTCTTCAAAAGAAAATGAGCTTCAATTTTTCCAGAACAAGGGACTGCCCTCAGAATTAAATTAGGCCAAGCCTTTAAAAATTCCTTCTGAGCGCCGTCAGAAAAAAGACGGAGATTGCGACAATGAAAAACCACTATCTTGTTGTTTTGTATATCCATGTCCACTCTAGTCGATCCCTACATAGATTAATGCGCAATTTTTGATAATGCCACTGAATAAGAGATCAATTCAAGTGATTTTATACCTAAAATAATCACTTTTTTTAACCTAGCGCCCTGTTTTTTGAAGTCTTTTAGCTGAACTAATAACCTAAGTACGATATTAGCCTTGACTCGCGTTTTATTAAAATTTTAATGACTGATAGCTCTTGGG
>JBMFSZ010000011.1:0-18700 GCA_049967315.1 Desulfomonilaceae bacterium | reverse complement strand
CTACGACTCCTGTCACAACAAATAGAGCGCTGACGAGTATTCTATTCTTGAAGCTCGCAAGAAATCCGATTTTGGGTTTTAGATAACTTGGGATAAACCGTTCGAGTTTGAACAGCTTGTCAAATATGGAAATGGGTGTTTGAACTGATTCAGATCCATCAGGCCAGAAAGTCATCCCATCTTGTTTGACATCTGATGGTTCGGGCGAGGCCACCGGTTCCATGTCATCAGGTTTAGAATTTTCGGTCATAGGACTTCCAATCAAGAAACTAGCCACTGACAGAGGACGACCGGCAGCCTGGTTTGAAAATTAAGCCCAACCGTCCTTTTCGAAGTATTCCCAGAGATCGTCACGAAGCGCTTCACATTCGTCTTTTAGGTCTTCATAAGACCGCGCGTTTTCAATTGCCATGGCAACCTGTTCAGCGAAACCAAAAAGGAATCTGACCTCTTCATCCGAAAATTTTCGCGGTTCTGAAGTGTATACCCTGAGAGCTCCTATCACCTTATTTCTGATTATTAGTGGTACGCTAAGGATAGAGGTTATTCCTTCACGTTTAGCCTCTGACGGATACTGTACCGCTGGATCCGTTGTTGCGTCTTCTATCCACACTGGTTTGCCGCTTAGAGTTGTTTCGGACAAACTTTTTGATGCGTCGAGGGGACCCTTGTCAACGTAGTTACGACTGAGACCATGATATGCAAAGATACGTAGCATTTCCCTATTCTTGTCGATGAGACTCAAAGAACTGCCTTTGACCTTCATGACCTTAACGACACCCTGAACGATCAGGTCGAGTACTTCTTTGAGGTTTAAAGTAGAGGCGATCGCATTCTTGATCTCTACAAAGGTGTCTTCGCGATAACGTTTTTCCATTGTAGCCTTTCGGCTATTCATTACCTTTTCTACCAGTTCAACAAGTTGATCCGGCGTGAACGGCTTCCTAATGTAGTCGACAGCGCCTAGCTTCATAGCTTTGACTGCTGTATCCACCGTGGAGTATGCCGTGAACATTATTGTTGAAAGGTCCGGATCAATCTCAAGCATGGATTCCATGGCCTGCAATCCATCCATACCAGGCATTTTCAAATCTGTTATCAGGATATCAAACCCACCTTGTTTAAGGGTTTCCAGAGCTTGTTCACCTCTTTGAGCGGTGAAAACCTCATAATTTTCGTCTTCGAGAATCCGCGTAACGCTGTCGAGCACTATCTTTTCGTCATCCAGGACCAGAATTTTACCTTTTTTCTTTTCCATTTTGATCAACTCCAGAAAGTGATTTTGCTTTCTCTTCACTGTTCAAATTTGTGAAAAATGTCTTTCACCCATTTAAACTCTTTTGTCACATGAAGCTCCTCCGGTCTGTCACCCTGCAATGCGGGAGCGCTTTTCTTTAAACCATCTATATCCCGTTTCACACTTTCGTAGGCCATAGCGTTTTCTATGGCCTTGACTCCCTGTTCAGCAAATTTCGTAAGCAGCGCGATTTCGTCTTCATCGAACGATCTCTTTTCGGCGCTATAGATTCTCAAAACACCTAAAACGTTCTTGTCCATTTTCATCGGAATTGACAGGATGGACACGATACCTTCAGACCTTGCTGCGTCAGCATATTGAAGGCTTGTATCAAAATCCGAGTCTTCAATTATTATCGGTCCGTCAGATCGAAAAATCTCAGGAACACTCTTTGCAGAATCTAACGCCCCTTTTTGAAGATATTCATCGCTCAGACCGCAAGAACAAGCCATTTCCAGAGTTTGTTCCGTTTGTCTGTTTATTAGGAGTGAAGCGCCTTTAACGTTGAACAAGCCCGCGACACTTGTGCAAATAAGTCTGAGAACTTCTTTGAGATCCAGACTTGATTTAATGGCCATTTCCGCATCGGTGTAGAGTGACTCAATTTCCTTGTCACGTCTTTTCTTTGTCACCTTTTCCAAAGCGCGTTCAATTACGGCTACTAGCTCTTCTGGAGTAAAAGGTTTAGGCAGATAGTCCAAAGCCCCCAGTTTCATAGATTCCACTGCGGAATCTACAGTCGCAAATCCTGTAAACATAACAACAC
Organism: Desulfomonilaceae bacterium; assembly: GCA_049967315.1. GTDB lineage: Bacteria > Desulfobacterota > Desulfomonilia > Desulfomonilales > Desulfomonilaceae > CAJBEZ01. The sequence goes on along the minus strand of JBMFSZ010000011.1, from coordinate 16,637 downwards.
CTGTGAGGGGATGGTTTTCAGCTATGGCCTGGACAGCCTCCATTCCGCTTTTGTCCGGCATCATAAGATCGGTAAGCACAATGTCGTACGAATGTTTGGACAGGAGTCCCAGGGCTTGGTCCACCCGCATAGCCCCATCTATCTTGTATCCTTCGTCCTCAAGGATCCTCCTGACGCTTTCATGAACTATCTGCTCGTCATCGATAACCAAAATGGCTGCCTTGGGATTCCCAGCGCCGTTCATGTTTGCCTCCTTACTTCTCTGAACCGGTAACGAATAGTTTTCAGGGCATGTCACCGGGCACAGTTAATTTAACTCGACACACGTTCGTATTCTCATCGAAAAGTTTGTACACACCCTGTCCTGGAAAATTAACCGGAACAAAAATAAAACCATGACCGACCTTTTCGGAAATCTCAGCCGGCGCATTAAACGACCCGATTGGTGAAATTATTTGAACCATGTCGCCATTTTCAAAACCCAAGGCTTGGGCATCAGAGGGGTTGATTTCTACATATCCCCCCGGGCAAAGGGCTTTGAGATTTTTTGATCGTGTAGAGGTTGATCCAAAATGATACATGGACCGTCCTACAATCATTTCAAAGGGATAATCTTCCGTATCCCCCGATGGCGCTTCCATAGTCCTGACAGGGGCAAACGAGAAACGCTTTTCCTCCGAACCGCGGTCTGACATCGCGATAAATGGGTTAACAATCTTCCCGTCGCCCTCGAGATCATGGGAAGACAAGTTCTTATACAGAGGTACCGTGCGTGTGATTTCCTTAAATATATCGGAAGATCGGAAGAATCCCATGGGTTTGTCCAGTGTCTTGGCAAGTTCTTCGAGAATTGACCAATCTGGCATAGTGGGACCGAGTGGCGGTATAACCTGCGCCAGCCTTTGAACTCTATGTTCAATGTTGGTCATGGTCCCTTCCTTTTCGGCAAATGAGGCGACGGGAAACAGACAATGCGCCATTTCCGCTGTAGGGCTCAAAAACATATCCTGAACTACCAGCAATTCTGCTTTGCTCAGAGCGGAGGCCCAACGGCCACCATTCGGATAATCAGTAAGTGGGTCGGCTCCTACAACATAGATCGCCCTTATTTCACCGGTTTCCAAACCTCTCGCTATTTCGTTAGCCGTCTTCCCTTTTGTGTAAGGCAGCTTGGCCTTCCAGGTTTGTTCAAACAAATTGCGCACTGACGCCATGTCCTGGTAACCTGGCATATATTCCGGCATCACTCCCATGTCACACAATCCCACAATGTTCCCTTTTTCAAAAATTGGGTAAATTCCTGAGTTGGACTGTTCCATGGCCCCCGTGAGAAGCGCGAGGTTTATCAGGTTCATCACACACTGGAGACCATTCTCCTGTAGAATGACGTCGCCTCCGAAAATTATGGCCGCTGTGGAAGCTTCTGCAAATATCCTGGCGGCCTCTTCCATTTCCTGAACTGTCAGTCCAGTTCTCTTCACAATCCCATTCATGGGGATTTTATCCAGCAGGTTTTTCATGGGAAGAAAATTCGTAGTGTTATCTCTGACGAACTTGTGGTCCCAGAGATCCAAATCCAGGATGATTTTCATCATGCCCAGAGCCAGTTCGCTTTCTGAATAAGGCCTTATCCTGAGTCGTGTGCGTGCAAAGGGATCCAGGCTGGTCTGACGGGAGTTGGCGACAATCACATTGCTATCATAGCGCCGGGAAGCAATTTTAATTTTCCAGCCCAAAGCTGGCGTCTCTTCAACGGGGTCTATTCCTATCACCAAAACCGCTTCGGTTTGCAAAAGCTCTTCCAATGTCTTGGCAGCCCCTCTTACCCCACATGTGAGTTCCATAGCGCGCTGTACCCGCAAGAAACTGAATCTGGCTTCGCTGTCGATGTTATTTGTCCCAATTACAGACCGGAAAAACTTTTGGAAAGCATAGCAGTCTTCATTCATCAGCCGGGGGGAGGCTAAACCGGCTATACTGTCCGGACCAGATTCCCTAATAATCTTCTGGAATTTTTCCGCAACGTATGAAAGCGCTTCTTCCCAGAATACCGGGCGAAATTCATCTTTAGTTTTCAAAAAAGGTGAAACTAAACGGTCCTCGTTGTGAATGAGATCATAGGCAAACCTTCCTCCTACGCAGAGATTTCCATTATTATGAGAATTCTGATCGGTCGTGATCCGGAAGACCTTACCGTCCTTAACGTTCATCTCCATTCGGCATCCAGCCGAACACAAAGGACATATTGTAGGCGTCTTCCTGAGTTCCCAGGATCGAGCCCATGTCTTTGAGTCCTTGTAAGACATGGCTCCGGTTGGGCAAGCCTCTACGCACTCACCACAAAAGTCGCATTTCAGGATACCACCATCACGAGTATTTATTCGGGCGTTATATCCAAGGTCCTCCAAAGCTAGAGCGCCCGCCCCTATGACTTCATGACAGACCTTTACACATCGTAGACAAGTTATACAGAGATTGGGGTTGTATTGAATCAAAGGCCAGTTTTTGACCACTGAACCGCTGCGTCTCTCCATAATTTGAGCAGCGCCTGTAATCCCCAAACGGTAGGTTAGACCTTGAATTTCACACTCGCCCGCCGCAGGGCAGATAGGGCAGTCGAGAGGATGATCCATGAGTACAAGCTTCATCACCTCCTCCCGAATATTCTTTACTTTTGGACTGTCAGTCTTGACTTTCATACCGTCCTTGACGACCGTATTGCATGAGGTCAATGGACGTGACACACCCTCGACCTCGACAACACACATACGGCACGAATCGGAAGGTGTAATCTTTGGATAGTAACAAAGGGTTGGGATCCAGATTCCAGCTTGATTGGCCGCCTCAAGGATTGTTTTTCCTTCAGGGACGCTTACCTCAATGTCGTCGATTGTCAGAACAGGCATTTTCAGGCCCTCATATTTTGTGAACGAATTGCAGATCTCACCCCCTAACCAGGGCGAGGTTCAGCGAATCATCAACTTGCCTCCCCACCAACCGCTAGCAAAATCAAATGAAAACATCTAAGACACCGACTGGCTTCTATAAACGAGCCCTTTTGGGTAAAACCGGAATCGACTTCACGGAAATTACTGATCCTTTCGCGAGGTTCGAGCTTGGCTCTGGATATTTTTCCACCTTCCCTAGAAGGGGTTCGGGCCGTAACCAGCACTCCTCGGTCAGCCTCAATTTTCGCTATTACATCCTCCATCCACTGACTTTCGGGTGGGATGCAGCGCCCGCTAGTCAAGTATTCATGGATCATTCGAGCCGCCCTTTTTCCCCCCGCCATGGCGTGTACAACTGTCAGTGGCCCGCTCACGGCGTCGCCCGCTGCAAACACCCCTAGCCGAGAAGTCATCATAGTAGTCGGATCAACTTTGATAGTGACGTGACGGGTTATTTCTATCTGGTCCGCCGGGGAAAGAAAGTCCAAATCGGATGTTTGGCCTATGGCAGGAATAAGGGTATCAGCATCCATAACAAATTCAGATCCTTCAACAGGGACGGGTCTTCTCCTCCCGCTTTTGTCTGGTTCCCCGAGTTGCATCCGGACACATTTGAGGCCAATCATTTTGCCATCTTTGTGAACAATTTCTATAGGCTGGGTGAGAAAATGGAACTCAATTCCTTCTTCGGCGGCGTCTTCGACTTCTTCCAGTTCAGCAGGCATTTCCGCCTGTGTTCTGCGATAAACTATCGCTACCTTGAGACTCCCCATTCTGAGGCACGTTCTTGCACAATCGATCGCCGTATTTCCACCACCAACAACGATGACCTTTTCGCCAAGCTGAACACTTTCTCCGAGGTTAATATTCCTGAGGAAATCTATTCCCCCTGAAAATACCCCTTCTATTCCGTCCTTCTCTCCTTTAATTCCCAATGGGGTCGATTTGTGTGATCCCATACCGAGGAACACGGCTCCGTAGCCGTCTCTGAATAAATCGGATAAGCTGAAATGTGTACCGAGTCGCAGCCCTCGTTTAATTTCTATGCCCAAGTCAGTCAAGATTCCGATTTCTCTGTTCAAAACATCTCTGGGCTGCCGGTAAGGGGGAATACCCACGGAAACCATGCCACCCGATTCGGATAAACATTCAAAAATGGTTACGGGATGCCCTAGACGATTCAAGTAATAAGCCGCTGTCAATCCTGCCGGGCCAGCCCCTACAACCGCAACGGGAACACCATTTAGGTCTACTTTCTCCAGGGGGGGACGCAAATGATGGATCATCTCGTAATCGGCGGCAACACGTTTTAGTGTCTTGATAGGTATAGCGACATCTCCCATGTTTGCCACACTGCAAGCCTTCTCGCAGGGCGCCGGACAAATTCGACCAGTGATGCCTGGCAGAGGCATTTCTCGACGTATTATTTCAAGCGCTTCTCCGTAGCGTAGTTCCTGCAGCATTTCCACATAGCCTGGAATGTTGATGTGACATGGACATGTGTTCATGCAAGGGGCGGAGACACTTCCCACGAAATGAATCGAATCCTCCGGAACACCATATTCCAAGGCCTTTAAGAAATCGCTTTTATAATGGACCAAGCCATCAGCTAGTAATTCTCCAGCGCTCTGGCAAACAGAACATTTTGCGCCCTCGTTGAGCACGACGGACATTCGTCTCAGAATGTCCAGATCAGATTCCTGACCTTCTCCCCGCATTATACGATCCAGAGTCATCAGTATGAGTTTGGAACCTTTTATCCCGGTGATGCATTTGCCACAACAATATCTGGTTTGTATCTGTTTGACGTATTCCGTGATCATGGGGACAAAATTGAAGCGTTCGCCAAACTGGAGGAATCCTTTACCGCTCATAACAGCGATAACGTTATCCGGAAAGCTGGATTCAGATGGAAAATCTTCCTGGCTACCACCTTCAAAGATATCATCCCCGCCCTTGCGGTACCTTAATACTTTGCCCCAACGCCCAAAAATTATGGACTTCATTTGGTCCTCCAGTCAGTGGGAAGCTCCAAAATCTATTGCGCAAACATATTCAGGAACAGGTCAATAAAGAAAATTTTTAAAGGGATCTCTACTTTAAACGATTTTTTGATCAAACTATTGGACAACAGGCCCTTTAAGCTTTGTTTAACTGTTGCAGTGCAACTCTTTGCGCCAAAAGGTTCTCCCGTTGGAAAGATGGATATCGATACCGGCGGTAAGCCGATCTGCGTCTTGCGAACCAAATAACCCACTATCTGCCGAAATCGCAAATTATCAGGAAATATATGTTTTTCAATTTGTCTCAGATTTGGTTTCAACAACCATCGTCGGATATTTAATATAAACCAATATCATTGGGATGTGAATGAGGAAAAACTTAAATGACCAAATTTTTGACGCGTCAAACTATCTTTACCGCTCCATCTGGATGAGAATCTACAACCTCACCAATGACAGTTGAGTCCAAAATGCCAGCAGCTTTAAGCTCCCCGACAATTGATTTTGCATCCCGGGAGGGGACCCCTAATAGCAGACCACCGGAAGTCTGAGGATCAAACATTAGATCCTTAACTGTTTCAGGCACACCCGGGTAAATCTCCACCCATCGCATGTAAAAGTCGCGGTTCGCATACGCCCCGGCAGGAATTAATCCCATGCTTGCGTACTCATACGCCCCAGTGAGCAAAGGTACTATGCCGCTGTGTACGCGTATTTCGCATTTCCCCGCCATGGCCATTTCTGTCAAGTGCCCAACCAACCCGAAACCGGTGACATCAGTGCAGGCCCTAAGTTTCCACTTGATGGCTATTTCGGAGGCGACCTTGTTCATAGCGCAAATGGAACGTTCAAAAGCGCTGACGGATGCAACAGACGCTAGACCAGCTTTTAAAGCAGTGCTTATAACTCCCGCTCCAACAGCTTTGGTTAAAACTATTTCATCGCCGGGCATTAGGGCATCATTAGTCATTATTTGCTTCGGATGGGCGATACCGAGGACAGACATCCCAAACTTGGGTTCATCATCTTCGACACTATGGCCACCTATGAGAGATACTCCAGCCTCCCTCAAGGTTTGCAATCCGCCCTCAAGAATAAGTCTGAGTTTTTGAACGCCTAATTTTTTTGTTGGAAAACATACTATGTTCATAGCTGTAATAGGCTTAGCCCCCATAGCATAAACATCGCTAAGGGAATTAGCAGCGGCGGCGCGACCAAATATTAGTGGATCATCAACAATAGGGGTAAAAAAATCAACCGTTTGTACCAACGCGATCTCATCACTTAGTTTGTACACACCAGCATCTTCGGATCCACGGATACCGGTCAGGACGTTGGGATCCACAGGAATCGACAAGCCGCAAAGCGCATTGCTCAGGTCACCCGGACCTATTTTCGCCGCTCAACCAGAAGTTTTGGAAAGACTTGTCAATGAGATTTCTTTTACATCCATGAGCGCCTCAGAACTGGATTTGTTTTTTATGTTTTAAGCCTTTATTGTTCTCAAATATAACCTTTAAATCAAGTATAGGACATTCCGATACATTGTATAGATAAAAAAATTTGTAACGTTTCGGGATCAAAGTAGAAATTAAGAGGTCTATTCATATGGAAGCGTCAACATGAAATGTGTGATTATTTGTTGATTGTCATTTTTAACGTCGATTTTGTTTTGACTTGGCTTTAACAATTTAATATTATGTAATTTGGGGTTATAGCCAATGAATCCATAAACTGCCTCTTGTAAGAATGGCTGGAAGGAGGGACGGCCATGGATCTCGACAGAAGAATCGATGATCTGGTAGAAGCTGGATGGCATGTCCTCGACACTGATTGTGATGAACGCGCCCTTCTCCACTGGAAACGCGCTGCAGCCGCTTTCCTGGAAGATTTTCTGGGTCGTCGCCACGCCGTTACTGAGAGTTTTATTGATTGCTGGAAGACAAGATATAGAAAAGAAACTGACCAGCAACTTCGGGTTAAAGATTCGAAGCGTCGAAGCCAAGTGGATCAAGATTTCATTGAAGTTTAATCTGATATGTAAATGACCTTGCTTCCCTGTGGCTCGAAATTGAATGGCAATTCGGTTAGGTCGGACAGCGCCGATCTCACATTGGCCTGGTTCTGTGGTTCGACATAGAATAACAGGAAACCTCCACCGCCTGCCCCCAGCAACTTGCCGCCTATGGCTCCAGCCGCTCTCGCCCTCTCATAGTAATTATTGATTACATCATTTGATATTTCTTGCACGAGGCTTCTCTTTAACAACCACCCCTGATGGAGAATAGCGCCAAAATCACTCAACGACCTGGGGTCTCTAAGGACTTCGATGAGGTCGCCGCAAAGATCTTTCATGGATCTTAACACCTCGAGCTTTTTACCAGTTTCAGCCTTCTGAACCTCCAAAATGTCTCCAGCTTTTCTGGTTATGCCGGTATAAAAAATCATCAGGTTGTTCTCGAGCGCCCTTTTGGTGGCTGGTCGGCAAATAACAGGGTCAACGAAAACGCTTTCGTCCGGGATAAATCGGATGTGAGCTATTCCACCGTAAGCGGCAATGAACTGATCCTGTTTCCCGATAGGATCCTTGAGAATTTCGATTTCAATATTACAGGCTTCTTCGGCAAGCTTTTTGGCTGAAACCGCCTCTCCTTTGAAAGTGTGTAAGGCATGAAGGAGGCTGACAGCGTATGCGCTCGACGACCCCAGGCCCGTGCCAGAGGGGATGTCCGCCATCGAAGCGATCTCAACTCTCTCCGTCACGTTACACAGCTTAAGCGCCTCACGGATTATTGGATGACTTATATCATCGACTGAGTTCACAAGTTCAGTCCTGGAATATTTCAAAGAAATGCTGTGTTCGAAATACCTGGTGAGACGATTTACCGTGATATAAATATACTTGTTTATTGTGGAACTTACTACAGCGCCTTCCTCGTGCTGGTAGTAGGAACGCAAGTCCGTCCCTCCGCCGCAGAAGCTAATTCTAAAAGGTGTCCGGGTAATTATCATGGCAAACCCTGCCCTTACGTCCCTATGAGCGCCAGTTTGGACCTAAAATCAAATAGAAGGATAAATTAATCGTCAGGTTTTGTTCAAATAAGGAAGGCGCTAATCTTTTTTCGCATGAGGTATTATATATGCCCCGTCCCGAAGATCCGCATTCCGGTAAAATTTTCTTCAGGACGGGGTATATTTCATCCCTCCATTCACGACACAAACAGAAAAAAATAAAATCCGGAAGCGGCGGTAATCGAAAATATGAGAATGTAGAGTTTCGAGTCAAGACTTTTATTTCGAATGCCCCGCTCACAAATTAAACATCAGTCTCATCAGTTATTCCTAAGCAATTATAAACTCGAAAGATCGACGATCGAAAAAAAAGCCAAAATTTTTTCACACCCCATGATCTCTCGAAGGGCGGCGTTAAATTTCTTTTACCTTCTCTATGATCGCTTTACCAAATCCCGAGCACGAAACTTCCGTTGAATCCGGTAGCAATCGCGACAGATCATAAGTGACAACACCAGACCTAATAGTCTGTTCGAGCGCATTCTCCAGAAGGTCGGCAGCCTCATTCCACCCCATGCGTCGCAACATCATGGCGCCGGAAAGCAGCATGGAACCTGGATTAACCTTGTCTAGCCCCCCATATTTTGGCGCACTTCCATGAGTAGCTTCAAAAACTGCGCACGCATCACCTATGTTGGCGCCGGGAGCCATCCCAAGCCCCCCAACCTGTGCGGCCAAAGCATCGGACATATAATCACCGTTGAGATTCGGCATTGCCAGGACTTCATACTCCTTCGGGCGTAAAAGAGCTTGTTGGAACATCGCGTCGGCAATTCTATCATTTACGAGGATTTTACCTTCCGGAATTTCCCCACGGTAGGTGCTAAGAAATTCTTCTTCGAAAATCACGCGATCGCCGAATTCATTCCTTGCCAAATCATAACCCCAATCTCGAAACGCTCCTTCTGTGAATTTCATGATGTTGCCCTTATGAACCAGGGTTACTCTTTTCCTATGATTTTCAACAGCATACTTGATGGCCATCCTGACCAATCTCTTGCTAGCTGAAGGACTCATCGGTTTAATTCCGACTGCTGAGTCCTCTGACAGTTTGACTCCCATTTCAGCATCGAGGAATCTTATGACCTTGAGAGCTTCGGTAGACCCGGACCTCCATTCTATGCCAGCATATACATCCTCGGTGTTTTCGCGAAAAACAACCATGTTTACGTCTTCGGGTCTGATCATTGGGGACGGGGTGCCGGTCAAATATTTAACTGGCCTAATACATGCGTATAAATCCAGTTCCTGTCGGAGAGCCACATTTAGGCTGCGAAACCCTCCACCGACTGGTGTGGTTAGGGGCCCCTTGATAGCAATTACGCATTGTCTAATGGCATCGAATGACGCTTCTGGAAAATAGGATCCACATTCCTTGAAACTTTGCTCCCCAGCAGCAATTTTCCACCAATGAATTTTTCGACGACCAGAATAGGCTTTGTCTACTACGGCGTCAAATACAGGCCTAGAAGCCGCCCAAATATCCGGCCCAACACCGTCACCCTCTATGTAACCAACTATAGGCTCTTGAGGTACTTGAAGCGAATGGCTTTTTTCGTCAACACTTATCCATTGACCTTCTACAGGTCTATTAAGAATCTGTTTCATTGAATAGTCCACTCCAATACTTTTGCTGTGCCGCTACAAAGGTTACCCAAGGCGGCGTAATTTTCTCCCCTGTTGTTATAAACCCCTGTTCCATGAACAACGTCTTTAAAATATCGGCCTGCTCGGAATTAATTCCAGAGACAACCCATAGCCCGTTTGCTTCTGCATTTTTCAGCACACATACATCCCTAAGGACTGCAAAAGGTAGATTCGCAAGCACCAGGTCATACTGGTCGCTCAGAAAGACCCTCGCTTCACCCTCATGGATTTGTATGATCTGTTCGAAAGCATTCAGAGATATGTTGTTCTTTGTTGTCTGAACCGCCAGCCGGTTTTTGTCCACTGCAACCACTTTATTTGCCCCTAGCTGTGCCGATGCGAGCGCTAGAATTCCTGAACCACAACCGAGATCCAAAACTGACTTAACCTTACCTGTATTCATGATATCGACAAGAAATTCAATGCAGGAAATAGTCGTCGGGTGATTGCCATCTCCGAAAACTACCGATGGATCGAGGAAAATGGCGTTTCCATTTGTTCGTGGGGTGGAACCGCAAACAAAGGTTACTCCAGCGATGGTCAACCCGGTCTGAGGAAGGCCTTCCTGCCAGTCCCTGTATTTCATCTCGTGCCTACCACTGAGGAGCGATTGATCGCCACCACATAGCTGTTCTACATATTCGTCTTGAGGACTGGAAAAGAACACGTAAGAGAAGTCGTCTTCATTCCAGATTCCTATCATGGAGTTTGGTCGATCCGGTGGATTGACCGCCAGATCTTTTTTGATCTCGTAAATAAATAGATTCGTCTCAGGATCAATCATTAATCGCAACCTGTTATAGGAAAATTCTGTCTTAACCGAAGCCAACATGCTGGCAATAAAGAGCGTAGTGTCTGTTTACTTCAAGGACAGGGGACATCCGCGGATCATTTCAGTAACCAGCGGATTCAGACGATGGGTGGCTATCCATTCGATTGCCGGCACACAAACCGCGTCCCCGAATCCAAAAAGCGCCTTGTTTTTACTGACTGAAAAATTGTAGTCGTCTACCCCCATCAGTCGGGCACATTCCAGCGGGGTCAACAAACGCGCCACAAATTTCCCATGACCAGCCTTAAAAAGTATCTGTCTGGCGCTCCCTCCCCTTGGGGTCCTGAGGCATCCCGCAATTCCATCAATTCTGATTTCGGCCATAGATTTCCCGGTTCTCGTTCTGCGGAATACCGTGCCATATGACCATTTGTCACCCGAAACCATTTCAATCACCAGGCTTTTGTGTTTGGGGTTCATTTGGCTGACCAGATAATCTGTACGTCGCTGGCTCCACCATTCAGGCGCGTTGTCTGGCAAATCTTCAACGACATCAGCCAACCGAGATTTTGATGGTTCGACATCTGGAAGGCTGCCAATGGACCATAAGATGTCGTTATTATTGTGAATGAATTTTATCAACTTTTTAGGTCTGAATCGGTCCTCAGCAATATTGCTTCCAATCTTGTCCTCACAATTAAAAGATTCATTGTGAATTTGTCCAATGACAAAAAGCCGCTGTCTGCTCTGAGGAACAAACCAGGACGCATCCACAACAAACATATCTACGAAATAACCCAGTCTGTTTAAAGCTAGTAGCGCCGCTCTGAGATCTTCTCCCTTGTTCGAACTCATGAAACCCACCACATTCTCCAGGAGGATCAAGGGTGGACGTCTATCACCCATCTCATGGACGATTCTGATAAATCCCCAGAAAGCGGATGATTCTCTACCTTTAAGACCAGACCTTGAACCGGCAAGCGATATATCATTGCAAGGAAAAGACGCCGTAGCCAGGCTCACTTGTGGGATCGTTCCCGCCGAAATTCTATGGATATCTTCGCAATCGAACAAATGTGGTTCTTCCTGAAAATGCCCCAAATACATATCCCGTTTGGCAAGATCTCTGTCATTTGCATAAACTATTTTCCAGCCGCGACGCTCAAGCGCCAATCTGATCAAACCTATCCCTGCAAAAAATTCTGCCACTGTCTTCTGGGGAGCAAACGAATATGCGTTCGGTTTTGCGCCGTTCTTGTACACTTCGACAGCAAGAGACACACATCTCCCGAGGTTCCTCTTTATTTCGCTCTCCCAAAAACGTAGGACGGTCCAGCCTTGCGAAAGTAAATCGGCGGTTGAGTGACAATCACGCTCTATGTTTTTTCTTATCTTAGCCAACCAGTAATCTCGGGATTTCGATTGCGTAAACTGGCTTTCCAAAGAGGAAAGATGCCGCCGGGCCCATTGTCCGCCGTGCCAGAAATCTCCATCCACAAAAATCGCGAGTTTTCTGGAACGAATTACTATATCTGGTTTGCCTGGGAGATCGTTGGAACAGGTTCTGTATCTGACACCATTTTTCCAGAGAGCTTTGCGGAAGATCTTTTCCGGGGTAGTATCACGGGAATGAACTCTTCTCATTATATCGGAGATATCTCGCGTCAAAACAGATTTCGTTCACCGCCTTAAAACATTACTTTGTATTACAAACTTCCTGGCAGATCCTATCCGAAAGCAATTTGGGGAAACTGATACAAAAACGATTATAATATATAGCCTTCCGGTATTTTATGTTAAATTCTTTTCCAGATTGCATATTTATCTAAGGAAAGGCCATGAAAAAAGTCGCATTAGTCCTCACTTTTTTGTGGACTTTGTTGTGTTCTGCCTTCGCCGCCAGTGAGTCTCACCTTACGCATGTTACATTTGTGCCACAATGGATCCCACAAGCGCAGTTTGCAGGATATATGATGGCCATTGAGAAAGGCTTTTACAAGGACGTCGGTCTGGACGTGAAAATGTTACGGGGCGGCCCCGATTGCCCCCCAATTGCGCTGCTGAAATCAGGGCGGGCCGATTTTTGCACAACATGGGTATCCACCGCCGTTCAGCAACGGGCTTCAGGAGTAAGGCTCGTCAATCTGGGTCAGATTATTCAGCATTCGGCTCTGATGTTGGTGGCAAAAAAATCCAGTGGGATTAACAAACTAAAGGATCTCAATAGGAAACGGATAGGCCTTTGGCAGAGTGATTTCAGAATACAACCCCTCGCATTGTTCAAGATGCGCCATCTTGACGTAATTGAAATACCAATGTTCAGTACGGTGAATCTATTTCTAAAAGATGGGGTGCAGGCCATTTCCGCCATGTGGTACAACGAATATCACACATTGTTGAACAGCGGGTTGCGTAGGGATGAGCTAACTACTTTCTTCTTCAGTAAATGTGGCCTGAATTTCCCCGAAGATGGGATCTACTGTTTGGAAAGAGCTCTTGACAGAAACCCTCAAGAGTGTATGGCGTTTCTGAACGCATCATTAAAAGGGTGGGACTACGCCCTTGATCATGAAGATGAAACCATTGATGTTGTTATGAAGTATGCCGAAGAGGCGCATACAGGAACCAACAGGGCTCACCAGATGTGGATGCTAGCCCGGATGAAGGACCTGATTTACCCCAATGGCGACAAATCGCTCTTGGGAAAGCTTGACCAAAAACAGTATCAGCTTGTTACAAAGACACTTCAATCACTAAATCTCATCAACGATCAGCCTGTTTTTTCAGAGTTCTATCGCGGGCGAAGATGAGGAAAATATTTCAAAGCAGCATCGCTTTCAAACTCGCAACGTTCGTTCTTTGTGGATCCGTTGCCGTATTCTCTCTCGTCCTTTCATACAGTTACATTTATTCGAGACAAATAGTTCTTGATGAGGCCAAGAAAAAGGCGCTGAATCTAGCCCTCGCAATGTCGAGAAAGATTGAACAGCAGTTCATAGCGGTCGGTAAGCTCCCCAAAACCATGGCAGGCTTTCTCGAAAGCTCGGATGTTGACAGAAAAAACCTCTTCAGTGTTATGAAGAGAATAGTAACAGATAACCATGAAATCTACGGTATGGCAGTGGCGTTCCAGCCCTACGGCTTTGACAGGGACATCAAGGTGTTTGCTCCCTATTTCTATAGAACGACCCAGGGTATAAAATACTGCCAATTGGACTCGCCTGAATACAACTATTTTCAAAAGGACTGGTTTCACATTCCTGTAGAATTGAAAGCGCCTGTTCCGAGTGAACCCTATTTTGATGAGGGTGGCGGTAACATTTTAATGGTCACTTATTCGTATCCCTTTTTTTACCGGTCACAAAGCGGTGACCGGTCAAGTGTCCGGGGAGTAGTTACTGCAGATGTTTCGCTGGAATGGCTCTCGAAACTTATCAAGGAAATCAATGAAGACAGAAAGGGTTTTTGTTTTGTTATCACGGATACGGGCGTTTTCGTCAGTTATCCAGATTTTAACTACATCATGAAAGAGTCGGTCTTCAGCATTGCAGAGTCGAATCACAACCCTGAACTGAGAACCATCGGTCTGAAAATGTTGCATTCGGAAAATGGTTTTCTGGACGTTGGAACGAGCTTTTCTCAACAGGATTCTTTTCTGGCTTATTCGAAAATTCTGTCAACCGGTTGGTCTTTTGGAGCTGTCTTCCCCAAAAAAGAACTTTTTTCAGAAGTCGAGAAACTTCATCGTGAAAGCCTGTTAATAAGCCTCATGAGCGTGGGACTGCTGGGAATTCTCGCCGTTGTTGTGGCTAGATCCATCGCTCGGCCGCTCAAGCAAATGTCTAAGGCCACAAAGAAAATTGCTGTCGGCGATCTGGACATTAAACTGGACGCAACAAATCGTTCCGATGAGGTGGGCGTTCTGGCCCAATCTTTCACCAAAATGGTGGAAGGCTTAAAAGAACGCGATTTTATACGAGACGCATTCGGGCGTTACGTGACGCAGGAGGTCGTGAACAGGCTTCTACAATCTCATGATGGACTCAAACTAGGCGGGGAAATTCGGGACATTTCCATGATTATGTCTGATATCAGGGGCTTTACGGCTTTGACCGCAAATATGAAGCCTGAAGACATCATAACCCTTTTAAACCGCTATCTAGGTTGCATGGTAGATATATTGATAGACTTCAGGGGAATGATAGACGAAATAATAGGTGATGGAATACTCTCATTTTTTGGCGCTCCTGAACCTCTAGAAGATCATCCTGAACGCGCTGTCGCCTGCGCTCTGAAAATGCAGGAAGCTATGGCCGAAATTAATGCGAGAAACATCAAGGATGGCCTACCAAGTCTCGAAATGGGTATCGCTGTCAACACGGGAAGCGTGGTTGTTGGCAACATAGGATCCGATAAACGCATAAAGTATGGAGCCGTTGGACCGGATGTCAACTTTACAGGAAGGATGGAATCGTACAGTGTCGGCGGGCAAGTCCTCATTTCTCAATCTACTTATGAACGATTATCCGACATCATCGACGTCAGAAACACTCTCGAAGTTGGCATGAAAGGATTTGAACACAAAGTCAAGCTTTACGATGTCAGAGGGATCAAAGGCAAATACTGCATCTCACTGAAGAACCGAGACGAGAGTTTCAGGATTTTACTACATGCGATTCCCATAACGTACTTCCAGTTGAATGAGAAAACTGTTTCTTCCAGAGGCGTCTCAGGGATTCTGAGCGAAATTTCCCAGAGGGAAGCAAAACTAGTCTGTCCTGAAAATTTGGATCTCTGGGAGAACCTTCGAATAATTCTACATGGTCCAAAAGGCCCGCTCTCGGAAGCTATTATTTATGCGAAGGTAATTGCCGTAGACAAGATCGGTGATGGCTATCGAGTCAAGTCACACTTTACATCTGTCTCTCAACAAGCTCTTGCAATATTGGACAAAGCGATCTGATACAACAATCACAGAAGATCAGGTAAAGGAGACCCTAATGAAAATCCTTGCGCTTAACTCTAGTCCCAGAGGTGATCGAGAGAGCAAGACGGCCATTTTGCTCGAGGCCCTGACAAAAGGAATGGAACAGGTCGGAGCTACTATCGAGAGGGTCCAATTGCGCAAGAAAAACATCAAGAATTGTATCGGATGTTACACCTGCTGGACTAAAACTCCAGGGAAGTGTGTTCTTGATGACGACATGACCAATAACTTGTTCCCCAAATGGTTGAAATCTGACATTGTGATTTATGCAACTCCCCTATATCACTATACTGTGAACGCGAGGATGAAAGCTTTTATCGAACGGACCCTCCCAGCATGGGAACCTTACCTGAAAAGAATGGCAGACCGGACGCACCATCCTGTACGACAAAAACCACCCAAGGCGGTGGTAGTTTCTGTAGCTGGATTCCCCGAATCATCCGTCTTTTCATATCTTTCCAGCTACGTGAACATGCTTTTTGGCAAGGGACTCCTGGCTGAAATTTATCGCCCGGCTTCTGAAGTAATGACCCTCCCTCCATTCGCGGAAAAAACGCGAGCCATTTTAGCCGCCGTGGAAGCAGGAGGGCGCGAACTGGTCGAATCAATGAAAATTTCCCCGCAGACCATGGAAAATATCACGGCGCCCATAGTGGAAGATTTTGATTCATTCGCCGACATGGCGAATGTTTTTTGGAAATCATGCATCGAGCAGGGCCTGACTCCCGCAGAATTTCATAAAAAGGATTTGGCCGGAGAAGGCACAAACATTTGAATTCTGTTTCATGTGGATTGACAGGGGAAAACCAATGAATGAAAACAGGACGGACTATGGCTGGTTTGTCATTCTGGCTGGGCTGCTTGTCACGATCGGCGCTCATGGATTTGGGAGAATGTCCTACACCCTTATACTGCCGGCGATGAAAGACGGTCTGCAGCTGAGCTACACACAACTTGGTTTAATTGGGACGGGTAATTTCATTGGATACCTTATTATGGCGATCGTAGGAGGTTTTCTTGCCTCACGGTTCGGTTCCAGGGTGGTCATATCGCTGGCCCTAGCGCTAATGGGGGTCACCATGATTTTAACGGGTTTTTCAGACAGCTTTGAATTTGCATTTGGCTCCAGATTGCTTACAGGGTTGGGAAATGGGGCAGCCTTTGTTCCCGCCATGGCCCTCGCTTCCGCCTGGTTCTCGGTCGAAAGG
>JBMFSZ010000010.1:0-19058 GCA_049967315.1 Desulfomonilaceae bacterium | reverse complement strand
CCGACCAACTCATCCGGCGTAAAAAGTTTTTTCAGGAACCCCTTTACCAGTGGTCGGATTTTACAATGGTAATCATCATCGGGTGAAAATCCGGTGGCTACGAGGATTTTAACTGATGCGTCAATCTTTCTGAGTTCTGTCAGACAGCCCTTGCCGGACATCTCAGGCATGAGGAGATCTAGTATGACGAAGCCGATTTCTGGTTCCTTATCCATGTAAATCTCAATGGCTTCTCGCCCGTTGTTAACCTGGATCACTTTGTACCCGGCGCCCGTGAGGACTTTGCTCTCAAATTCAGCGACCAGGGGAGCGTCTTCTACAACGAGAAAAATCCTAAAAGTAGTCCCGGCCCCCAATTCGTTTTCACAGGTTATGTGACCGTCGTGCTCTTCAATGATTCCTTTTACTACCGAGAGACCTAGACCAGTCCCTTTTGTTGATCCTCTTTGCTTGGTCGAAAAGAAAGGTTCATATATTCTGTCCAGAATTTCTTTAGGCATTCCCGGCCCTGAATCGGAAAAAGCTATTGTGAAGTAGTTTCCCGGTTTAGCGCGTGGATGAACCCCGCGATCTTCCTTGTCAAGAAATATGGTTGAGGTGTCAATTTTCAGTCGACCGCCATCCGGCGTGGCCTCAGCAGCGTTGATCACGATGTTTAAGATATGGGTTTGGCTGGATTTTTGCCGTAACAGGAACATAAACCACACCACAGCTTGCGTTCCATCTGCGATACATCACATCTTTTTCAAATGAACTCCTGGCCTGAATTCGAACCGCTTCCAAGGTTTTAGCTTCCATTTCAAACCAGTTCCAGACAAATGAGGCTCCTACTACAGCAGTCCAGACTATCGCGGCAATGATGACATATTTCTTTATGATTGGGACCTGGCTTTTTGAAACGCTGGAGGTACTCATGATTCACTCCAATTCGTTGATAAGCGGTCGACGCAAGAAGGGTTGCAACTAAAATCTATTGTTGATCAGATAATTAACTACTATAATGTATCAAACATACTTGTAATATAAAGTGCGATATTTTTTCCATGCTCAGAATTTTCCAAGCTTTATCAAAAGACAACCTCACCTAAGGCCATGAAGCAAGAATCGAATACTGAAATAAACCGCTCATTCCTGATAGTGGCCTTCGTATGCGCAGTCATAATCATTATATCGTCGGCTTATATCTATTACCGTCACGAGGTGGACCGAATCCGTGGTGACAAATATGAAGATCTTGCATCTATCGCAAACCTCAAATCTGAACAGATTGGTCATTGGAGACAAGACCGGATTGAAGATGTAGAGAGGGACGTAAATTCCCCGTTATTCAGTGGGGCTGTTAAGGATTGGCTCCAGAATCGGGATAATAAATCCCTGAAGTCAAGTTTAACAAAATCATTAGAATTGGAACTTAAAATCAGGGGCTACGTTAACGCGTTACTGCTTGATACTAATGGGGAAGTCTTACTCGCTGCTCAAACTGAATCGGGGGGATTGAACCAGGTTGCGAAAAAGGCCCTTCATCTGGCGATGACTACTAATTCTGTTGTCTTGAGCGAACTGTATCGTTCTGCTGACGGTCATGTTCATCTGGACACTATTGCGCCTGTGCTTGATTCTTCGGGACAACCGATTGCCCTGCTTGATCTGGTGATCGACGCCTCGGCGACGCTCTGCAAATTCCTACAATCCTGGCCGGTGCGCAGCCATTCGTCGGAAACCCTTCTGGTTCGTAAAGACGGAGACGATGTCCTTTTTCTCAATAGTCTTCGTTTTAATCCCAAAGCAGCATTGTCACTTCGCGTACCATTGACTGACACTAGTGTGCCGGCCGTACAGGTTGTTCTTGGGAAAACCGGCATGTTCCAGGGACTGGATTACAGGGGCGTGGATGTCCTGGCAGATCTTAGGTCTATTGCCAATTCACCATGGTTCATAGTCACCAAGGTGGATTCCAGTGAGATTCTGGCCGAAGCCCGTTATCGTGGCAAGGTCATAGCTCTTTTTGCTGTAATTGTCATTCTCTCGGCTTCAGGTTTGACGGCTTATTTATTCAGGGTCCGTCAGACAAGATTGTACCGAGAGCTTTACCGGACTGAACGGGAGAAGTCCGAAACGTGGGAAGAGTTCAGGACTACTCTCTACAGTATAGGTGATGGGGTTGTTGTTACGGACCGCAATGGCTTGCTAAAACTCATGAACCCGGTGGCCGAACAGCTAACCGGCTTCACTGAAAAGGAAGCTAACGGCAAGTCTCTTGAGGAAGTTTTTCGGATTGTCAATGAAAACACTCGGGAAATAGTCCAAAATCCGGTCCAGCGGGTCCTCAAGGAAGGGACCGTAATTGGGCTTGCAAACCATACTGTGCTCATTTCAAAGGGTGGGAAAGAATTTCCTATCGCGGACAGTGGAGCGCCAATTCATAACAAAAGTGGCGAAGTGATAGGGGTTGTGCTGGTTTTCCGGGACCAGACTGAAGAAAGAGAGGGCCAGAAAGCCCTTGAGCAAAAACATCAGGAACTGCAGAGCAGTCTGGAACACGCGGCGTTCTTAGCTGAATTGATTGAACGGTCATCTCAGCCTGTAGGTGTCAGTTACCTGGATCAACGACTGGGATTTGTTAATCAGGCATTTTGCGAGTTGGTCGGATACACCAAAGAAGAGCTTTCCGACATTAACTGGGGGACACTCACTCCACCGGAATGGTTACGAGTTGAAAAAGAACGGCTGAGAGAGTTGCGAAATGGTGGTGGACCAGTACGGTACGAAAAGGAATATATCCGAAAAGATGGGTCACGTGTCCCTGTGGAATTGTTGGTCCATTTGGGACGAGACGAGAACGGCGCCCCACAGTATTACTATGCGTTCGTCGATGATATTACGGAGCGAAAAAACGCGGAAATGGGCTTGCAGCGCGAAAAGGAAAAGCTGAAAAATATTCTGGACAATATGAATGACGCAGTTCGCATTGTGAACTCAAATTATGAAATTGAATACGTGAATAAGTCTATGACGGATCATTTTGGGGCTGTGATGGGCCGGAAATGTCACGACTATTTTAGGGGTGATCTGGAGCCTTGTGTAACCTGTCAAAATCGAAACTCTTTTGATAGCGAGCCTTCCCATTGTGAATGGTCATCCGAAAAAATTGGGAAGGTATATGAGATCTTTGACACTCCCATCCAGAACGCAGATGGTTCAATATCAAGATTGGGTATATTCCACGATATAACTCGAAGAAAGCAGATTGAAGAAGAAAAAGAAAAGCTTCAAGCCCAACTTCTGCAGTCACAGAAGATGGAAGCCATTGGAACCCTTGCCGGTGGTATCGCTCACGATTTCAACAACCTTTTACAGGTCATACTCGGTTACTCGGAATTGATGTTAGGGCAAAAGAAGCATGATGATTCAGAACATGATGGACTTAGGAAGATATATCAATCTGCGAAAAGTGGGGCTGAACTTGTAAGGCGACTGATGATGTTCAGCAGGAAAATTGAGCCAAGGTTTGTTGCTTTGAATCTCAATGAGCAAATAAACCAGGCTGAACCACTGTTGGCCCGTACTATCCCCAAGATGATCGATATAAAGTTGGAACTGACGGACAATATTGGTCTAATAAAAGCTGATCCCACCCAAATAGAGCAAATCTTTCTGAACCTGGCGGTTAACGCTCGTGATGCGATGCCAGAAGGTGGTGTGTTAACAGTCGGTACGGCTACCACTGTGCTGGATGCAAATTACTGTAGGACTCATTCTGACGTAAGGCCAGGGAAATATGTAGTTTTGACGGTAAAGGATACGGGTCAGGGAATGAATCAGGAAACCGCCAAACGGATATTCGAACCGTTTTTTACGACCAAAGAATTAGGCAAGGGAACCGGACTGGGTCTTGCGGTTGTTTACGGAATTGTTCAACAGCACGGCGGGTACATTTGGTGTTATAGTGAGCCTGACAAGGGGGCTGTTTTCAAAGTTTATTTTCCCGCATTTGAACCCAAAGAAAGTCTGGCGGAGCAATGGGTCGAATCTCCGCTGTCCGGAGGCCGGGAAACAATTCTAGTTGTTGATGATGATCAAGAAGTCCGCTCAATTATCGAAACTACACTTACCAACGCAGGTTATACGGTATTAACCGCCGTTGATGGAAAAGACGCCATTGCACGATACCAGGATAGCGCCCAGAAAATAGGACTGGTCGTTTTGGACCTTATGATGCCCAAAATGGGCGGTATGGAATGTCTTAAAAGGCTACTAACTCAGGATCGCAAAGCAAAAGTCATAATTGCCAGTGGGTACCTACCAGAAGGAGGGGTCAGGGAATACCTGGAATTGGGGGCCCGGGGATTTATTGAAAAACCTTACGAGTCAAAAAAATTGCTTGAAACAGTTCGAACTATTCTGGACAGTGATTAATCCTGAAAATCTGTGACAATATCGTTTTAATGGAAAGGGAATGGCTATACTTGCCCATTGGAGTTTGGAGGATTGCAGCATGCCTTATTGCCAACAAGATAAATTAAACATCTATTATGAAATTCATGGACAAGGATCACCACTGGTCATGATAAGAGGCCTGGGCAGTAACGCTGATCACTGGTATGCCCAGACTGAATTTTTCGCAAAATTTTTCAAAGTTTTAATATTTGATAATCGTGGCATCGCCCGTTCCAGTGATCCGGGGGAAGATTACACTGTGCCGGCCATGGCCGCTGACACCGTGGGTTTGATGGATGCGTTAAAATTGAAAATGGCTTACGTAATGGGCCTTTCCATGGGGGGCATGATAGCGCAGGAATTGGCTATTAATTATCCTGATCGAATTAAAGGCCTGGTCCTGGTTTGCACGCATTGTGGCGGGTCTAGACAGACTCAACCCAGCGCCGAAGTGAGCGCATTGTTTAAGGAGATGGTTTACGAGAATTCCCCTGAAGCCAAAGTCAACGCTGCGACAACTCTGTTTCACCTACATACTCTGAAAAACTTCCCGGAAATTCCGAAATATTATTCCGACGTCTCCCTAAAAAACCCTGCAAGTACTGAGATATTAATTAAACAGTGGGGGGCAGTGTTACAGCACGATACCTATAGCCGTTTACCCAGAATCGGGGCTCCGACACTCGTGCTTAGTGGCGATGGAGACGTGCTTATTCCTCCTGAGAATTCAAAAATCCTTGCAGAAAGAATACCTAACGCCGAACTTGAAATTGTTCCCAACGCGGGGCACCAGGTTTTGATAGAACAAGCAGCGCTATGCAACGAAGCGATATTGAATTTCTTGAGACGCTGTGAAAACCAATGGAGTGCCCGCAAACCGTCAAGTTAGAGATGGCGCGGACGGAAGCAGCACGGTAAATTTCGTCCCTGCGCCAACTTGGCTTTCGCAGCTAACCGAGCCGCCGTGTTTTTCCACGATCCCCCTGACAACGGACAGACCCAACCCAGTTCCCCTTGTGGAGTCCCTCTGTTTGGTGGAGAAAAAGGGCTCAAAAACCCTTGTCAATGTTTCTTCTCCCATGCCCCGACCCGTATCACATACAGAAAGCATTACATAATTCCCTGGTTTCATGGTCGGGTTTGTTTTGCAGCAATCTTCGTCCAGATATAGATTCCGGGTCCGAAGTTCAAGCGTCCCCCCATCAGGCATGGCTTCCCGACTATTGATGGCTAAATTGATGAGGACTTGGTCGATCTGACCAGGATCGGCTTCGATGCAACTCAATCCTTCAGCCAGATCCAGTTTTATTTCAATGTCTCTAGGAAAACTATGCGACAATATAGACACTAAGTCCTTGATCCTATCATTCAAAAAAACTGGTACCTTTTGAACAGGGCCCTTGCCAACAAACGTTATTAGACGCTTTACCAGTTCCGCTTCCTCTTGGGCGATTTTCAGAATTGTCTGCAGTTCAGCATGGTCAGGATCACCATCATTTTTTTCAATTAGAAGGATTTCACAGTAACCGACAATTATTTGTAGCATGTTGTTGAAATCATGAGCAATACCGTCAACCATCGTCCCCAGCGCCTGCATCTTTTGGGATTGTAACAATTGTGTCCTGAGGTCTTCCTTTTCCTGTTCGGCCATCTTTCTTTCACTGATGTCACGAACCACAGTGATAGCTCTGCCCTTACCTTGAGAGTCATCGAAAGTGACGGAGGATATTTCAGCAGGGAATATGGAGCCATCTTTGCGTTTGAAGTTAACCTCCCCCAGAAATTTTCCTGTCATTTTTCTGGTTTCCAACGAGGTCCAATACCTGACGTCCGTGAGATCAACAAATGAATCACGCCCCATTTTAACTATTTCATCCTCTGTTCGCCCCAACATAATTTGAGCGGCTCTGTTGGCCTGTAAAACTTGGCCTTCGGGAGAAGTAAAAAGTAGACCATCAAGAGAATTTTCAAATATGGACTTGAACCTTTCCTCGCTCTCCTTCAATGCGTTTTCCGCTTTGTCTAGAGATGCTCCGATTTGTTGGGCTATTTTAAAGATGATCGTCCCGGTGACCAGCATTGCTACCAGAGTCGATATTGCCGACAGCAAGGCGTGCTGAATTTTCAAATAGGATTTGGCATAGACCATGAAAATATTAGAGCCTATCACCAGTAAAACACTCACTGGTACAAATGCCCGGAGTAAAATAGACCTGGTCGAATTCCCTGTGAAAAGGCTTAACGGAACGGGACCGGGTCCATTCATCAAAATAATTGAACCCCCCAAAAATATAAACGCTATAGCCGTGGATAATCCGACTGGGATAATCCTTCCACCATAAAGCAGAGGAGCTCCATAGATGTAGCCCAGAATAAATACTATGTTGGCAAAGATCAAAACGGCTCCCAGTATGGACGAAGCTTCGATAAGAAGACTTTTACGGTTTTCATTAGAGTAGATTGAAAGCCCCACTGCAACAGTAGCCAGAAGGAAACATGCTGAAGCGATAGGAGAGATCCTGCCTGACAAAACCTGCCCGAATGGCTTCGGATTGCGAATCAGTATCGCTTCAAAATCGAAGGGGTCTCCCAATAAAAAATCTGCAAGATCAAGGACACACAAAATCGCACTTATTGCGAGAAACAGTATCCCTAACGGAAGCCTAAAACCGGCTGTGTTGTTCGCAACCTGTAAACTTATGACAAGACTTAACAAGCAGAAAAGGACAGCTGTCAGTGGAGCCATCGGGATGAACTTTGGGCCGAAACCGGCAATTTGAAGTTTGCCTAATATCCATCCTAACGCGACTACTGTCACAATTCCGAGGACGATGAAACATGACATCAGGGCGTATTTTGAGTGGGCTTCAGAGTTGATTCGCATTTTAAATTTCTCTCGGCTATGTTCGCTCATGGTGCAGGACAATGGAATCAGATAGACAGGTGGAGTTCTGTCCGGACAGATACTTCATCATGGCTCCAGAGGTTTCAGGTACTGATGATCAGTTCCCCATCCTTGAGTTCAATTGGGTAAACTTTTATTGGCCTTTTGGCCGGACCTGCAAGCCTGTTACCGTGGTAATCAAAAGTGGAGTGATTAACGCTGCAACAACGAAGAATACGTTTTCCAGGGACAGGGTCCAGTTTGCGTCCAAAATGAGTGCACCGGTTGGAAAAACCATGAAATGATCCTTCATCATCCGTAACGACCAGTATAGGGTCTTCGAGGCCGTTTCCCGTCAGATAGAAGCATGCTGATGATTCTCCCAATGCCCTCGCTTCATCTATTCTGACTCTGACCTTATTCCCCTCAACTTGCCAAAGCTCCTGTTTTAAGGGTTTTGTTTCGGGTATTCCGGCGAGGGCTTTGAGGAATTTGAGTATAGCAGACATATGGTGATCTCCTTTTGAATAGCGTAATCACTATCACAAGATGAGGAACCCAAGAAAGAGATTTGACAAGACGAGGAAATGGCTTGACAGCCTGATATAGGACCTGTATTATTGTTGCAATTAATTCCTATTAGCTTTAGGGAGACTTATGCATCATCAACCGAATCACAGAAGAACAAAACAACGCCAAATCATAATAGAAGAGCTCAGGAGCGTCACATCCCATCCCACGGCTGATCAACTCTACGAAATGGTTAGAAAAAGACTGCCTAAAATTAGTCTTTCGACCGTTTACCGAAACCTGGAAAGTCTCTCGGAGCAGGGACTTATACTGAAAATGGATGTGGCTGGAACCCAAAAACGCTTCGACGCTACGGTCGAAAACCATTACCACATTAGATGTAATCGTTGCGGCAGGGTTGACGATGTCCACATGGAAACTATTCCTGAAATCGAGGAAATAG
Source organism: Desulfomonilaceae bacterium (assembly GCA_049967315.1). Classification (GTDB taxonomy): domain Bacteria; phylum Desulfobacterota; class Desulfomonilia; order Desulfomonilales; family Desulfomonilaceae; genus CAJBEZ01. The sequence goes on along the minus strand of JBMFSZ010000010.1, from coordinate 10,764 downwards.
CCAAAATCCGCTCCAATTACAAGCTGGTAACTCACGCTGTAGAATTTACGGGTATTTGTCCTGATTGTTACGCTAAAGACTGATCAGATGCCCGTTAGAAAGTCATGGATTCTATAATTAGGAAAGGAGGTTTTTTAATCTGATGGACGCCTTGACTCTTTCAAGATTGCAATTTGCAGTTGCAACCTATTTTCATTTCCTGTTCGTCCCCTTGACTCTGGGACTGTCTCTGCTTGTCGCTATAATGGAGACCCAGTATGTGAGAACCGGTATCGAGGAATACAAGAGAATGGCAAAATTCTGGGGGAAGTTATTCGTAATCAATTTTGCCATCGGTGTGGTCACCGGTATTACGCTGGAATTTCAATTCGGAACAAACTGGTCCCGGTATTCAAAATACGTTGGAGACATTTTCGGATCTTTACTCGCAATAGAAGCTACTGTGGCCTTCTTCCTGGAATCCACTTTTATCGGAGTATGGATTTTTGGCTGGAAAAGGCTCTCGCCCAAGGCTCACGCTTTATGTATATGGCTTGTGGCTATAGCCTCGAACATTTCCGCGTACTGGATCCTGACCGCGAATTCGTGGATGCAACACCCGGTAGGGTACGTAATCAGGCACGGTCGCGCGGAATTATCCGATTTCTGGGCTGTCATAACCCAACCCTATTCCATCCTCATGTTTGTCCACGTTTTAAGTGGTGCCTATATCCTTGCTGGTTTTTTTGTAATGGGTGTCAGCGCATACCATCTGATCAGAGGTCATGAGCTTTCTTTTTTCAAAAGATCTTTCAGGATTGCGGCCACATTCGCGGTGATCTTTGCCCTGGCTGAAGTACTCGTGGGAGACCTCCACGGTAAGGAGATGATGAAGACACAGCCTACTAAGGCTGCTGCAGCCGAATCGGTGTGGGAAACAACAAAGGGCGCTCCGATGTACCTGTTTGTAATCCCCGATGAGGCCAACGAACGAAACAAGGTAGAAATTCTGGGTATCCCAAAACTGCTTAGCTGGGTAGCGTTCGGCGATTCTGAAGGAGTCTACAGAGGCCTAAAAGAATGGCCAAAAGCGGAAAGGCCTCCAGTAGCAATAACATTTTGGTCATTCAGAATTATGGTTGGCTTGGGGATGCTGTTTGCTTTAATTAGTATTATTGCGTGGCTAAAGCGCAAAAACCCGGAAAACAGCCCGGGCTTCCTTAAATTGCTGATCTATTGCATCCCTCTCCCGTATATCGCTCTGACCTTGGGCTGGACAGTCACCGAAGTAGGCAGACAGCCCTGGATTGTTTACGGAATGATGAAAACATCGGATGCCGCCTCTTCTGTTGGCGCGTCACAGGTTGGGATTTCCCTGGTTGCCTTTGTAGTTATCTATTCTCTATTAGGTATTGCCTGTTATTATCTGTTGATTAAAAACGCCCGTAGAGGGCCGGATCCTGTCCCTGCGCTGGACCGTTAGTAAAAGGGAGGACGTTATATGTTGGAAACAATATGGTTTTTGCTTTGGGGTATCCTTTGGGCTGTTTATTTCATGCTTGACGGTTTTGACCTCGGTCTCGGCGCCTTGGCTCCGTTCCTTGCCCGTAATGACGATGAAAAGCGAATTATCTACAATTCCATGGGGCCATTCTGGGATGCCAATGAAGTGTGGCTGATTACGGCGGGTGGAGTAACTTTTGCTGCGTTCCCGACTACTTACGCTGTAATGTTCAGCGCTCTTTATACTCCCTTACTTCTGTTGCTGTTCGCGTTGATTATTCGGGCGGTAGCCCTGGAATTCAGAAGCAAAGGGGAGAGTGAAGGCTGGCGCAAACTTTGGGATGTTTGCCATTTTCTTGGCAGCTTTGTCCCGGCGTTGTTACTAGGAGTAGCTTTCGCAAATATTTTCAAAGGAATACCGATTGACCAGGAAGGAACATTCCATGGCAACTTACTAACATTGCTCAATCCTTATGGTCTTTTAGGAGGGATCCTGTTCGTGCTCCTATTTCTGGTACATGGCGGACTATGGCTTGCAATCAAGGCCGAGGGGGATCTCGAAAAAAGGGCGGCCAAGGCTGTTTCAGGAATATGGCCCATATTACTGGCTGTAGCAGTAGTGTTTCTCGTGGCCACCTGGTTTGCCACCAACCTTTATGTGAATTACTTAAGCAACCCGATTCTGTTGATTGTTCCTTTAATTACTGTAATTGCCCTTTTGGCCACGAGAATGTTTGTAGGACAAATGGCTTTCTGGAAAGCATGGTTTGCCTCAAGTCTGACTATAGTGGGGGCTACTTTATTTGGCGTGATAGGATTGTATCCGAATCTTTTTCCCTCGAGTCTAAATCCTGCTTATAGTCTTACAATCTACAATTCGTCATCAAGTCCTCTTACGCTGAAGATTATGCTCGGCGTTGCTCTGACCTTTGTGCCTATAGTCATAATTTACCAGATATGGAGTTACTATGTTTTCAGAGGTAAAATTACCAAAGACGATCTAGCTTCTGATGAGGCGTACTAATTCGTGTCGTTAGTGAAATTCGGCCGCAGTCCTTCTTTTTGGAGGGCCTGCGGCATTTTTAATCCATTTCTTGGATCAAAAAACCGCCATGGCAGCATACGGTACTTAAACGCGTGGATTCTTTCGGCAGTTTCTTCAAACTTCTGGAGTCCTTTCCGATTTTTACTCGAAAGCTCAGCATTGCCTGCTCCCTGCAAAATAATTTGCTTCATTTATAGATTCCGCTGGGCTTTCTGTGTTAATATAATTTTTTAAACAAGGTTTTAATTCTTGGTTGACAGTTATTGCAAACTCTGACTATAGACGCGCTAGATGAAATTTTTAAAAAGCAAAGCGACATTGTGACAAGTTATTAGGTTTTGCCTGACTACACTTGAAGGGGGATAGGAACACGGGTGGGAATTCGGAGCCTACGGCCCTATGAATACCTTCGAGTGGCGAGAACAGGAAAAGCGAAGCAATGGAGATCTCTGAAATATTTCAGTTACCAACGGCTACACTGATAGCGCTGGTTGGAGCCTTTATCGTCGCGTTGATGTTTGAAGCGATAAACGGATTCCATGATTCAGCCAATGCTGTTGCCACTGTAATTTACACAAATTCCTTGAAACCTCGGCCAGCGGTTATCCTCTCCGGGATTTGCAATTTCCTTGGTGTTTATCTTGGTGGAATGGGAGTAGCGTTCGCCATAGTCCACCTTCTCCCCACAGACCTTCTTGTCAACGTTGGATCCAGAGCCAGCGCTGCAATGCTATTCTCTATCCTCATATCTGCGATATTGTGGAATTTTGCGACGTGGTATAAGGGGATCCCGACTTCCAGTTCTCATACCCTGATAGGAGCCATAATAGGGGTAGGACTCGCGAATGCCCTGGTTCAGGGAGAACCTCTAGCTCAGGCCGCCCATTTTCGAAATGTTCAGGCTGTTATACTCTCTCTAATGATTTCCCCAGTCATGGGATTTGCCTTGTCAGCCGTTCTTTTATTGCTGATCCGGAAGTGGATTCGGGACAAGCGCATGTTTGAACCTCCGGAGGGTAGAAAGCCTCCAGCTTGGGTGAGGACCGTCCTTGTATTGACCTCTTCGGGCGTTAGTTTGGCTCATGGTTCAAACGACGGGCAAAAAGGGGTGGGCCTTATTATGATAATTCTTATAGCGTCGTTACCTGCTCATTTTGCCCTAAATCCTTCGTACAGGATGGCAAATGGGGAGGAGGTTATTCATTCGCTGAGGCAGGTAGAAAGTGTTATCCAGAACAAAAAGAAAGTAATGGTAAGCCAGCTTGGAGCGGGTGAGACGAAAACGGACAATGATGGTGTTCTCTTCATCTCGAAGCCGATGGATCCGGTTTCCGTGGAAATTGAAGGAATAATTAATATCCTGCAGCAACAGCGATCCGTAGCCTCCCTGAACGTAAAGGAAAGATCGGAGCTACGAAAAAGAATAGTTTTGCTCGAAGATGATATCAGGAAAATAAAACGCTCAGAGGCTATAGTTCTGTCCCCCTCTGAAAAGACCATTATAGACAAGGCTCGTTCTGAGCTCCGAAAAATAACAGATTATGCTCCCATTTGGGTAATAGTTATTGTTGCTACGGCGATTGGTTTCGGCACAATGTTTGGCTGGAAAAGAGTCGTAGTTACAGTAGGAGAAAAAATTGGCAAAAATCCCATGACCTATGCGCAGGGCGCGTCATCTCAATTTGTGGCAATGTTTACCATTGGTCTAGCGGCTGTCATGGGATTGCCGGTTAGCACGACCCATGTCCTGTCATCGGGTGTTACGGGCACGATGGTAGCCAACAACGTGGGACTCAAGTATGGGACTCTGAAGGAAATAGCCGCTGCATGGTTTTTCACACTCCCCGTTACTATAGTACTCGCAGCCCTTCTGTTTCTCGCTTTCCGTTAATTCATCTCCTTTTTTGTCCGCAACATTTTAAGACTAAGCTAATCATTCCAGTTCAATGCCCAGCCGTGAATTTCGGTTCCCGTTCCTGCCGGCGCGGTTATCCTGAGTTGAAATGGTCCAAAAACTGGTTCCGGGTTGGTTAACGATGCGGAAACATAATCAACCCCGCTAGCTAGCGTAGTTTTGAGTGAATATGAAGTTAATTCCACCCAGCTAGGGGTGTCTGCCCCCATGCCCAAAAAAAGGCGTGTTTCCGGGCCGATGTTTTTTCCGATAAATCCAATAGAGACCCTGGAAACCAATTTGGACGATCCGCAGGGTCGAATGATCAAATCCAACCCCAATCCTCTTTGGTCGTGGCTAATGGACAAACCGGTAAAAGATGGGACCTGTGGCGTATCATCCCCTGCCATCCCAATAGCTAGGGCAATATCCCCGGAAACAAAAACCTGTGAGAAATTCTCGTTGATTGAGGAAAGGGTCTGGCTATCCATCTGATTTGCTTCTAGCCCCAAAGCTAGCTTTAACGTGTCTACTCTGGTGTTTACGGGGGAATCCACAATGTCCCCCGAATTATCCACGTATTTCCATGTCCCTGTAAAAATTTGTGCGACGGTTTTCCATTTGACCCCATTCCAGATTTGCCATTGTTCAGAGTCAGTGCCTTTGTCGAATGACAACGCGTAGAATATTTTGCTTGATCCGGGGGTAGAGAAGTCAGGGGAGATGTTGGTGACGCCCAACCAACCGGCTGTTGAAAAACCAGGCAGGATGGCTATTTCGGGCTGCAGGGGTACCTTATAAGAGGCTTCAGTCAACTTCAATTGGCTTAGACTTGTGAGTCCAGTCCCGTGAGACGCAGTTATCTCAAGCTTGTAAAACCGATACGCAACATTGTTGTCAAATGTGCGATAACTGCTCCATGTGTTGGATGCCAGTTCAGGGAACTCCTGTACAGTATCAAGTGTAACCCAGCCAATGTCATCGTTGGAACCGAGCAAACTGAAATTTTTGGGGGATGATATGAATGAAGGGTCAGAAGAGTTCCTTGACTGCATGGCGTATTTGTTAATTATTTTCGATGAGCCTGAGCCAAGGTCTATTTTTATCCATTGGGGCGCAACCTCTGTAGCCGTAGCCACTGCTATCCAACACTCTTCAGGGTTTGTGGAATGGTTCTCGTTTTGATCAAAGGCCCGCCATGCAGGGCAGTTCGGGGATACATATTCACTGGAAGCTGAAATGACAGCCGGTAGCGGAAACACATTTGATGACATCGCTGGTGTTGCGTAAGTGGCACTGGTGTTGAGCGATCCATCTGAAATTAAAACTCTGTTGATCGAAAGCCCTGATTCGTTGACTGTAAATTGGGTAGGGTCAACCATTTCAAGGTTTGCTCCGTTTTCAATCCTGATGGTCTCAGTAATACCGGTTTCTCCCGGGATTTCGCTGAAATATCTTTCAGCTTGGTCGTATCTGGCTTTGGATAGGGTCAAATCTATGGAATCGCTGTTGGAGAATGCGTCAGCAAAACCATTGACATTGGTCTGTAACGGAAGATCGTGAAGTGAACACTGGTTTATGAATAGTAACTGAAGGTTTTCGATCAGGAATGAAATTTCTCCAGCGGCAGAAGAGACGCCTTCTGTGACAAAGGTCATGTTTCCCCCTAACATTTCAGGATGTTTTAATTAAATTGTATCGAGTAATAGGATCGAGTCAATTAATAGACAAAAAACCAAATAGCCCAAGGAAGGTTAACAATTTAAGGTCATCTTACTTGGGTTTGCTTGTAGGTGTTGAATGTGTCGAAATAGATCTTTTGGCGGCTAACTCTCCATGAACACTTTGAATGCCCTGTGAGTCATCCATATATCATCTTTTGCGCATACTTCCAACGGAGAATGCATTCCCAGGATCGGCGGGCCACAGTCGATAATGTCCATGCCTGCATTCGCAAGATATTTGGCCACGGTTCCTCCTCCTCCTTCATCAACCTTACCGAGGCCAGCCGGTTGCCAGATTATCTTGTTTTCATTAAATAATCTTCTCACCCAGGAAGCGTATTCCGCATTGGCGTCCGATCCCATGAACTTACCACCGGATCCTGTATATTTGGTAATTCCTATTCCATAGCCTATCTTTGAGTTGTTTCTCTTCTCGTAAGCGTCACCGTAAGTGGGGTCAACCGCTGCTGTGACATCTCCAGACAGCGCTTTACCAGCCATCAGGGCCTTTCGGAGGTTCTTGACTGAGGGATTTATACCTGTTTTTTGCAAGAGTTCCATCAGGAATTGGTCAAGCGCTGCCGATTTGGCGCTGGTGTTACCTTCACTACCAATTTCTTCCTTGTCATAGAATACTGTGACACATGTGTGGGTCGGATTCTCTATTTTCATGAGAGCTGTGGCCGAGGTGAATACGCAAACACGGTCGTCCTGGCCATAACCAGCCACCAGGCTTCGATCAATGCCGGCGTCTCGAGCCGGTTCGGCCGGTACTATCTCGATTTCAGCGCCGATGAAATCCTCTTCGGTGATTCCATATTTGTTATGGAGTAATTCAAGCACTGCCAGTTTAACTCGATCACCCGCCTCTTCATCCTCATAAGGCAGTGAGCCAATAATTACATTAAGGTTCTCGGCAGGTATAAACTCACTGGCCTTTTGTTCCATCTGTTTTCGGGACAAGTGAGGTAAAAGGTCCGGTATTGTAAGTACAGGATCCTCATGTTTCAGCCCAATCTCGACGTCGACCGACTGACCATCACGAGTAAACATTTTGCCAACCATAGCTAAAGATCTCGCCACCCACTGAAATTTTTTGACCCCTCCATAATAATGGGTTTTGAGCATAGCCAAGCCTGTTTCCTCATACAGAGGATTTGGCTTAATGTCTAGCCTGGGACTATCGACGTGGGATGTCACCAGCCTGATACCTTCAGTCATTGGCTTCTGTCCCAAAATGGCAAGCATGAGAAGCTTACCACGAAAAATTTGCAATACACGGCCAGAAGCCTTATCCGTGTCTCCGATATTGATAAACTGTTGAGATCTTGCAAGCCTGTGGAGGTGTTCTACTGCTTTGCGTTCGGTCCTGGCATTATTGAGGAAGTCCAGGTAGAGTTTCGCGTAATCTGATACTTCTTGTTTTTCCTCAACGGACAGTTTATCCCAAACCCTGGGTTTTTCAAAAAGCAACTTTTCTTTGAGTTCTTTGGTTTTCTGTGATTCCTTTTTCTCGGTCATGGCTTCACCTGGAAATTGTTCGTCATTGTCCCTGTTTCCACAAGGGGTCAAAAGGATTAAATCTCTCCGGCAATGACCTTGGATGGTCCGATTCTGGGCCAAGAGGACCCGTCGGGGGAGCTGAAGCCGCTTTAAGGGGCGGATAGTTTTTTCGTTCCAGAAAATCTCTGGCCATATTGATAGGCGTAGCAAAACCTATCCCCTGGCTTTTCCATAACAATATCGTGTTAATCCCTATTACCTGGCCCCTGAGGTTAAACAGTGGCCCACCTGAATTGCCGAGATTCATGGCGGCGTCTATCTGAATCAAAGGGGGATACCCTGAACCGGGAATTAGCCTTTTTTGCGCGCTTACTATACCTATCATAATGGATTGGCCGATACCGTAAGGGTTGCCGATACCTACAACCCATTCACCAAGTTCAACGTCATCCGAATTGCCCATCTGGACGGGGGAAAGATTATTGGCGTTGATCTTGATGAGGGCTATATCGTTTTTGCTATCTTTAAACAGGACCTTTGCCAGATGCCTGGAACCGTCCAATAGTTCCACTTCTATTTTATTTCCGTGTCGTAAAACATGTTCATTAGTCAAGATATGGCCGTTACTCGAGATTATGAAACCAGAACCGTATCCGGTAGCTCTGCTGTTTGAGTCCCCGGAAAACCCCAAATTACTCAAGGCCCATGAGCCCCCGGCATCGAGCATGCGGATGGACACAACACAGCGGTTTACTTTTTTAATTAATTCGCGAATGTCGGGATAGCCTGTTACTGTGGGAGTAGAAATCTGAGTGGTAGAGTTTGTTGGATTTTGCCGCTGCGCTAGCTCCGGATTGTATGGGACAGGCGTGAGGCCAATCCGTCCTCCGTGGTTTGTAACATCTTTCGATTCTTCGAGTTTTTGCTTTTCCTGTTTTGTGTAAGGGGAATTTGACTGCGAGGAATGATCAAGTCTGTTTTGTGCGTGCGAAATGTTGGCCACAAACAGACAACACCCTATAAAATATGATATGGTAAACAGGAATCCACGGAAAGCCCTCATTCAGGCGCCTCCTCAAAATGGTTTCCCGAAAAGGACCGTGGCGATCTTTCGGTCTCTCCGGAGGGGTGGAACCGATATAGACTTAAGCTTGCGTTGTTGTCAATTAATTTATCCATTTTGGCTGAAATTTTCGATACTTTTGGGTAATTAGTTAATGTTATTTATTAATAAGTCAATTTCTTTGGAGAATATAACATGTATGAAGTGGAAGTAATTTCCAGTTTCGCCGCTGCACATAGTTTACGTCAATATAAAGGAAAATGCGAACGTCTCCATGGACATAATTACCGGGTTCACGTAACCGCAAGGTCTTCGGCTCCAGCTGGTGACGGTATGGTTATTGATTTTGGAGACTTGAAAGCAGCAACAAATGAGATCCTTGACCGCCTTGACCATCGGTTTCTTAATGAGATAGAACCTTTTGACAAAGAAGAACCCTCTGCGGAGAACATCGCTGCGTTTATATTCCAGGAGATCGAGTTGAGATTGAATGAGCGTGGATCGTTGCTCTATAGCGTCGGGGTCTGGGAGTCTGACACGTCTGTAGCTCGTTACATCAGAGGGTAAATCCCGTGAAGGTCTGACCCTCAATTTTGGCCTTTGAGAGGTAGTTTTAGTGGAAATTTGCGCTATGCCCGACATCCAAAGCATGCCCGATGAACGTAATATCCCGATAGACAAGGTCGGGGTGAGAGGGCTTCGGTATCCAATATCGGTAAAAGATAGGAGTAAAGGTCTACAACATACAGTGGGGCTTTTTGACCTTTTTGTGAACCTCCCTAAAGAGTTTAAGGGTACTCACATGAGTAGATTCATAGAGGTGCTTAATGAATATCGTGGGGAAATTTCCATGGAAAAGTTCGAGGATGTCCTGGAAAAAATAAAGGATAAGCTCCATGCCAAAAGCGCTCACATGAACGTTGAATTCCCTTATTTTATTGAGAAAAACGCGCCGGTTACGGAAACCCCTGGAATTATGTCTTATACCTGTTTTATGAGAGGGTCGCTTGCTGAGCGTTTTGATCTCATAGTTGGAGTTGAGGTTCCAGTATCTACCGTTTGTCCATGTTCGAAAGAAATTTCTGATTATGGCGCCCATAACCAGAGGGGAATTGTTCGAGTCCAGCTAAGGTTCAAGAAATTTTTCTGGATTGAGGAAATCATCGAAATAGTGGAGTCGTCTGTAAGTTCGGAAATTTATTCAATGCTGAAGCGGCCTGACGAAAAGTATGTGACTGAGAAAGCTTACGAGAATCCAATGTTTGTCGAGGATGTCGTGAGAGTGGCGATGAGTCATCTCCGGGAGAAGAACAATTTCCCCTGGTACAGGATCGAGGCTGAAACTTTCGAATCAATCCATAACCATAGCGCGTACGCTCTGATAGAAAAGGATTTTTCTCCAGCGCCGGAATGCTTTGAAGGGCCCTGTTTGGTGAGGATGAATGGGGTCTTTTGAAAAAAGGCCCCGAGTTTAGTCTATCGTTTCCGTGTTAGGCGCTTACTTTATCTTGACATGAGGGATGCATCTAAATATTATCGCTTATACGATAAAGTGAAATAGACCTTGGAAGTTAATTAATTAGTCTATTCGAATCATGAAACTTTTTACTTGAAATCAAAAATCGGGAAGCGACGGAGACCTTTCTTTTGGCCTTCAAAACAATCACCACGATTTTTTCCTGCATATTATTAGCTTCGGTTCCCGCGTTCGGCTTCCAGCCCCAATCCGGTGACAATTACGTTAGTGGCCTCGTAACAAAATTCCAGAACGGCAAACACGCGCCGCAAACATCAAGCGTCGTCAGGCAGGCGCACGCTCCTGCTCACGCAAAGCTCGGGACTATAAAGCGCCTGACATCGTCGAAAAAAACGCTTCCGAATTTAAGCTCGCAGACCATTCCTGGCCCGAGCCGTATTTCTGAGCCTCGTGTAAAAGCCAAGGCCCTGTTTTGTCTTGATAAATCTAAAAACCGGGTCATCCTGGCTGAGAATGAATGCGCTCCGTTGCCTATTGCTAGTATAACCAAACTGCTTACTGCAATGGTCGTCATTG
>JBMFSZ010000009.1:0-19315 GCA_049967315.1 Desulfomonilaceae bacterium | reverse complement strand
TAGCTAGCGCAGGAGGGCTGAGTTCGATTTTTGTGATGGGTGGAGCTTATTGGTTGGCAGGCTCTGTGCTGAGCGAAATAGGAATTAGCGTTTTAGGTGCTGTGACTCACAACCTGGCCCAACTTTGGGTGGCTTATGCGATGTTTGTAAAGGCTCAAAGCATCCTGCTATTGATGCCAGTCATGATTCTTGCTGCAATAGGCACAGGCGTGATAAACGGCCTTGCGACCAAATTCCTGGTTAAGAGAATAAAATCTCTCGATTCTAGAGCACTTAGAAGCTCTAATCCGTGAGAAAATCTACAGACAATCCTTTTTAATTTAATACAAATTGTCCCCCCTCTTTTTTTTATTCTGCTTCTTGGGCGTCAATAACCCATCAATCCGCAACACCGTGAACACACGGGCATCAGGCCCTTTGTAGATAAACTTTTTCGGAATAGTTTGTAACGATCAGAATTCCAAAGTTCAGTTATCGTGTGTTCTTTGACGTTCCCGACCACAAAGTCGTGGTAGTCACGGCAAGGCGACATGTCACCATTGGAGTTTATTTCCACCGCGCTAAAGATAGAAACACACTTATCGAAACCGAAACGACAATCGTGGTCACTATAGTATTTCTCAAGGTCCGACGGTTCGTCCAGAGGAGGCATGATGATCACAGCGGGTCCGGAGAATTTTTTGGCCAGATCCTTTAAACGTTTGAGCTGTTCTGACAGAACCATGATGTCAGGGGGTCTCCAGCTTCCAATCCATCCATAGTGTTTTTCAGGTTTAAACCCGAATCGCTCCTCAAAATCTTTGGTATGTTTTTCTGCGCTTTCTTCGTCGATCCACCAGGCGAGGTAAAATACGCACACATCGACGCGATCTCGAAAAACATCATATATGTCAACCAGCCTGTTATAGTTGACATTGTTTATCGTGGTGAGAGAAGCAATGAGAGGGAGCCTCTGCCCTTTTTCTCTCCGCAACTGCGTCAGCGCGTCTATGGCTTTGTTAATAGTCCTGAAATTATTGACAGAGGAGGATGCGCCTGGCCGGCTAGTGTTGTGAGTTTGCTCATCGGGGCCATCCACAGATATCTGAACTACAAACATAGGGGCGCTGACTAACCGTTCCGCATGCTCATAAAGTCCAGTCCCGTTAGTGGCTATACTCGGGGGCATGCCTAACCTGGCAGCTTCCTCGATTATCTCCACGGAGCCTTTGTAGAGCATGGGTTCTCCACCCCACAAATAAACGGATGGAGTGTGTCCCTGGGTTTCGAGGTCTCTTAAAAGTTCGATGTACCTGTCTGGTGAAACTTCGTGATCCTTCAGTTCCTTGAGGGAACATGACCTTAGAAAACCTCTATCGCCCCATTGGCCGCAAGTGTGACAACGAAGGTTACAATAATCGGTAATCCTGATGCTACATTGGCGAATCCGGTCAGCTACACCATCTTCTGTTTTATATGAAAGATTTCTACGAAATTTGTCCACCTGGATCATTGCGACATTCTTCGCGTACTTGGGGACTTCCAACAACTTAGGAGCTGTTTTTACAATAGTTGAAATAGGTACCCAGCTTTGACTCATACCGAAACACTCTCAAAAAAAGATTCCAAGAGTCTACACGATTTGTAGCAAGGTGTGAAGGGCCAACGTGGGATGTTGGGTGACGAGATTATCAGACTGAATACAAAGCATGAAGACCGGGCGTTGAAACACCTCAAAAAACTAAAAAGATGCCGATTATAAATTACTGTTCCTGTAATCTTTCCAGTACTTCTCTAAAATCATTCTGACATTCCAGGAAGGCGTCCACAATCTCTGGGTCAAATTGTTTGCCGCGTTCAGCAACTATAATACTCACTGATCGTTCATGTGAAAAACTCTCTTTATAGCGTCTTTTGGACCTCAACGCGTCGTAAACATCACAAAGAGAAACTATCCGCGCTGATAAGGGAATCCCGGATCCACGGAGTCCAAACGGGTATCCTTTGCCATCCCATCTCTCGTGATGGTAGTAGGCTACTTCAGCGCCTACGGAGAGGTAACTTTGGGATTCACCGGTCTCTTTAGCGGCTTCAAGCAAGGCTTTGCCGCCTAGGATCGCGTGCTCCTGCATTACATCAAATTCTTCAGTCGCATACTTCCCACGCTTAAAAAGTATCTCGTCCGGGATTACGATTTTACCAATATCATGCAGGACCGAGCACTGGACAAGGTCCTCTATGAATTCCGAAGTCATTGATCGATGATAGCTTGGGCGTTTTCGGACCGAGTCACATAGAATTTCGCAATATTGCCTTATTCTCTTGAGATGTGCTCCGGTCTCGCCATCGCGGGCTTCAGCGAGCTGGGCTAGTGCAAAAATAGACGCGCCCTGAATCTTTCTTATCCTGGTATAGGACTCCCTCAATTCCTCGTGAAGCCGGAATTGCTCGGTTATGTCCTGACCCAGTCCAACCACGCCAGTAATTTTTCCTTTTCGGTCCAGCATTGATGATATTGCGAGAGAAATGACTATCTCTCGCTGATCTTTAGAAATCTGTTTGATAACTTTCGGAGCAGCTCCAAACTCGCTTTTTAGCGCTTCACGTAAAATATTCCGGGCTTCGTCCAGATCTGAGCCAGGTGGATAAAGTCTGGAAATAGACTGTCCAAGCATTTCATCCTGGTTGTATCCAAAAATGTTCTCTGCTCCGGAGTTCCAAAAAATGATCTTTCTGTTTATATCAGTAACTACTATCGAGACTCTTCTCGAACTTTCCAGTATTCCCCTCAAAAATTCATTCGTCTTGGCTAGCTCTCTGGTTCTGATTTCCACCTGTGACTCGAGTCTATGTGTGTATTCGTTTTCCAGAGATTTTAGCCGATAATGCTCTAATCCCTTGTGGACAGTCGAAATCAGTATTTCCCCATTAATTGGTTTGAGAAGAAAATCGAAGGCGCCCAGCCGAAGAGCGCTGATCGCTGTGTCCATTTCCCCGAAACCAGTAATCATTACAACTGGGACAATGTCGTCAGCTTCTTTAATCAACTTGAGTAAGGTAATTCCATTCATGCCAGGCATGAGAATGTCAGTTATCACCAAACCTGGTTTCTCTCTTTGAAACAACTCCCATGCCATTTCCCCCGAATTGGCAGAGACAACATCAATTTCATTCAACATGAGAAGTTCGGACAACTCGGCCAAAGCGGACACGTCATCATCAGCCACTAGTACTTTTGGTAAGTTTGCCATGATATTCGGATCTTCAACCCTTCAGGGGGTTATCAGCTAATAGCTTGGCCAGTAACCATTCCGTGTGTCAGCAAGATTATAGAAAATCAGCGATGGAAAGTCACGGATTGACACGTTTCAGTTTTTGCTAAAGTTATGGTTCAAATCCTAACCACCACGTAAACATAAGTCAACAAGAACTGCCAAATAAATCGCTTGTACAATTGACAGAATTGACCAGGCGCCTTAACTGTCAAACATAAGTTTACCAGTGAAGAATCACCCTCACCGCATGAGGCTCCGACTTGTAAATAATTGTAGCTACGCCATCAACTCTAGGTTTGAGGGGGATTAGTAATTACAAAGAAATCGTTCGTGGAGGTACAACCATGCGTTTAGATAGATTCACATTAAAGTCCCAAGAGGCTTTGGAAACAGCCCAAAATATGGCGTCCAAGAGAGGCAACCCACAGGTTGATACCGAACACCTCCTGTTAGCCCTTCTTTCGGACGACGAGGGAATTTGTGTTGAAATAATCAAGAAACTGGGAGCGGATCTCGAGAGGACAAGGAGTGAAACTCTCCAGGTGATTGAACGGTTTCCTCAACAGTCAGGAGCCGTAGCGGACAGGTATTTTTCAAATAATTTACGGGCCGTGCTAGAAAGCGCATTCAAGGAAATGGAACAACTGCACGATGAATACGTGTCAGTTGAGCACCTGCTTATAGCTATTTCACAAGCGTCTGGAACGTCCGCCGCAAAAATACTCAATTCCAAGGGTGTGACCAAGGATAAAATATATACAGTTCTAACTGATATAAGGGGGACGCAGCGAGTTACTGATCAGGTCCCAGAGGAGAAATATCAATCATTAAAAAGATTTACCAAGGACCTCACGGAACTTGCTCGCAAAGGGAAACTAGACCCGGTGATCGGTCGGGATGACGAAATCAGGCGAATTATTCAGGTACTTTCCCGGCGGACCAAGAACAACCCTGTTCTCATAGGAGATCCTGGAGTAGGCAAGACTGCCATTGTAGAAGGATTAGCCGGAAGAATAGTATCAGGCGACATTCCTGAGACCCTCAAAGGTAAAAAAGTCCTAGCCCTTGACATTGGTCAGTTGGTTGCTGGGGCCAAGTATCGAGGAGAATTTGAGGACAGGCTAAAGGCCGTTTTAAAAGAAGTTACCAACGCAGCAGGGGAGATAATTCTTTTTATAGATGAAATGCACACATTGGTGGGCGCAGGCGCTGCTGAAGGCTCCATGGACGCATCCAACATGCTCAAACCAGCATTGGCGAGAGGTGAGTTAAGGGCTGTTGGCGCAACCACGGTAAACGAATACAGAAAATACATTGAGAAAGATGCTGCCCTTGAACGTCGATTTCAGCCTGTTTATGTCGCTGAGCCATCGATAGAGGATTCAATATCTATACTTCGAGGTCTCAAGGAGCGCTATGAACTCCACCACGGAGTCAGGATTCAGGATGGGGCTATAATTTCAGCCGTAACTCTTTCCAACAGGTATATTACCGACAGGTTCCTGCCGGATAAGGCCATAGACTTGATCGATGAAGCATCATCCAGACTGAGAATTGAGATAGATTCCATGCCTACCGAAATTGATGAAATAGACAGAAAGATCATTCAACTTCAGATTGAGCAGCAGGCGCTCAAAAAGGAATCTGACCAAAACAGCAAAGACCGGCTTGAGAAAGTTGAGGAAGACATAGAGCGTCTTACCTCGGAATCGGAGGTTTTGAAAGAGAAATGGCGTAAGGAAAAGCAAGTCATAAGCCAAATCAGACAACTCAAGGAACGTTACGAAAAGGCCAAATTGCAGGCGGCTCAGGCTGAGCGAGAAGGAAATTTGACCAAGGCTGCTGAACTTAAATACGGAATGCTGATTGCCCTCGACAAGGAGATAAAAGAGAAAAACTCTGAGCTGGCCGAAGTACAGAAAGATGGAGGACTCTTAAAAGAAGAAGTTGGTCCGGAAGACGTGGCTGAAGTTGTGGCCAAATGGACCGGCATACCAGTTGCCAGGATGCTCGAGAGCGAAGTAAACAAGCTCTTGCGTATGGAAGAAAGGATCAGCCAAAGAGTGATAGGGCAGAAAGAAGCTATCATTGCCGTTTCGGACGCCGTCCGAAGGGCTCGATCCGGTTTACAGGATCCAAACAGACCGATAGGATCGTTCATATTTTTAGGGCCAACTGGAGTAGGCAAGACAGAATTAGCCAGGGCCCTTGCCGAATTTCTGTTTGACGACGAACAGGCGATGGTCAGGGTAGATATGTCGGAATACATGGAACGACATTCGGTGGCGAGGTTGATCGGGGCTCCACCTGGTTATGTTGGCTACGACGAAGGTGGATATTTGACTGAGGCTGTGCGACGAAGACCTTATTCAGTAGTGCTCTTTGACGAAATTGAAAAGGCGCATCCCGAAGTTTTCAACGCGATGCTTCAAATTCTCGATGATGGCAGGCTTACCGACGGAAAAGGACGAACGGTTGATTTCAAGAACTCTATCATTATCATGACATCCAACATTGGTTCGACGGAGATCAAGGATTTTTCGGGGAAGGACGAAGACGCAATGAGAGCTCGTGTGATGGAAGCGCTTCGATTCCATTTTAGACCCGAGTTTCTGAACCGCCTTGATGACATCATTATTTTCCATGCCCTGAGCAAAGATGACATCAAGAAAATAGTAGACATTCAAATCGCTCGCTTGAACCATCGCTTGGCGATTAACAAGCTATCCCTCAAGTTGAGCCCTGAGGTTCGAGACTTGCTAGCCGAGGAAGGTTTTGATCCAGCCTACGGGGCCAGGCCTTTGAAACGATCGATCCAGCGTCTCATTGAAAATCCTTTGGCGTCTGAAATATTAGGAGGGCATTTCAGCCAGGATGACACCATAGAGATTTTCATGGACGAAGGCCACTTGAAGTTTAGGAAGCTCGCCTAGGCGCCGGAAAAGGACCGTTAGAGAAGTCATTAACACTGTATTTTTCTAAATCCGGACGGCTAACGCATGGCAAAAAAACACCGTGCGTTTTCCGTCTGCCTGGCGTAATTTTAATGGAACGCAGTTCACCCCAATTTTTCAAGGTTGTGTGGTGTTGACGAACAAACATGGCTTGTCTATAGTGAACCTTAATTCACCGAAATAAACGTTTAGCCGTATTGCCGCTGTTTTGGTCCACCGCGGGTGAGCCGGCCGAGCGTAGTTCCCCCGAGGCGCTTAATGAAAACAATTTGCTAAGCGCCTTTGCCTTCGTTAAGGGAGTCAATGATGCCAAAAGCTTCAGACATAATGACCAGGGACGTGATTACAGTAACAGTAGATACCCCAATTCGGGAATTAGCCCAAAAGCTTCTTCAAAAAAGTATCAATGGGGCGCCTGTGGTAGATGAAGAAAACAGTGTGATAGGTGTGGTATGTGAATCGGATCTCGTAGAATTCAACAAGCCGTTACACATTCCTACAGTTTTTGTAATTCTTGATTCTGTAATTCCTATCGAAAACCCCTGGCGTTTACACAAGGATCTCAAAAGAATTGCCGCCACAAAGGTTGGTGATATTTACTCCCACCCCGCAATCACGGTGGATTCTGACACCGATGTAGCGGAAATTGCCCGAATAATGTCAGAACACAAATATTATACTATTCCTGTAGTGGACAACGGATTACTTGTAGGTGTCATAGGAAAAGTTGACATTGTAAAATCACTAGTTTAGAGCGTCCAAATTGAATAGAGAAAGACTGGTTCAAATTCTGGAGCAGGTCAGACGGGGTGAGCTATCTGTCTCGGAAGCCAGAATGCTGTTTGAAAATATTGAGACGGAGGACTTGGGATTTGCCAGGATAGATCACCAAAGGTCACTTCGCCTCGGTTTTCCCGAAGTAATTTATGGAGAGGGGAAGACAGCTGAACAGATTCTGGAAATTTTTCAAAGGCTTTGCTCGCGTCACGATGTCGTGCTGATAACTAGGGTAGACTCTTTCAAGGCCGAATATGTAATTGCTCGCTCGGGCTCCAAGTTAGATTACAATCCACTTGGTCGAACCATTTTATATCATTCCAGGGAGATTCCTAATTGTGGATGCGGGCCGGTTCTTGTTATAGCGGCTGGGACATCTGACCTACCTGTGGCTGAGGAGGCGAAGGTTACAGCCATGGCTCTCGGGAACCGCGTGGAAACCTTGTATGATGTAGGAATAGCTGGGATCCACCGAGTTTTGGCCCATATAGATCTTATAAGGTCATCGTCAGTAATAATAGTCGCGGCTGGTATGGAAGGCGCTCTGCCGAGTGTGATCGGAGGGCTTGTTGACAGGCCGGTAATAGCTGTCCCGACTTCAATAGGCTATGGAGCTTCTTTTGGGGGCATAGCCGCCCTATTGGGCATGCTAAACTCTTGCGCTCCCGGTGTAGTAGTTGTCAACATCGATAATGGATTTGGAGCTGCTTACGCTGCGAGTGTTATAAATAGAAGAATTGGATTTTCTGACGATACCTGTCATTCTGAAACATCAGTTTCGTGATTTAATTTCAAATAAATTTTTAGATCAGAGACCTTTTTAGAGCCGATCCCCTTAATTTTGGCCAGATCATCAAGGCTTTCAAAAGGTCCGGATTCTCGCCGTCTGTTCATTATCCTTTTCGCAAGACCTGGTCCGATACCTGGTACGCTTTGAATATCCATCTCAGAAACTGAATTTAAATCCAGCCGTTTTCCACAGGCTACAATTTGGGCTCCGGAAAGCTGCCGTGCATCCATCAAACTACCATCTCTGCAGAAAACAAGCACGGTGTTGCAGGGGAAGACCTGACTCTTACAACGATCAGAGAGATCATTTTCCCCCAGTTCTCCAAGTATTTGGTCGACCGGTATCCTTTTATCAAAAAACAATGTGCCCAAAACCTTTCCATCCCTAATGATTTGGTATCCGCAGTCGCCGGTCGCATGCTTGACGTGGGAATCATCCAAAATGTTCTGATTTGGGATGCAGGCCCATATAATGGTTACGAGTGAAAAAAAGGAGGCAAGCATCGCTAGGCCCCGGGCGGCCTTTTGAGCCGATGAGGAGTCGCACAAATGAGATACGAGCTTATCCTGCCAGGTCTTTTTGAAGTTTGTAGTCAATGCTATCCACGAGTGCGTTCCACGAGGCCTGTATTACGTTTTTATTAAAACCTACCGTCCACCAGACATCTTCCCCATCAGTCGATTCTATCAAAACGCTAACAGTTGCTCCTGTCCCCGAAGTTCCTTCAAGAACCCTTACCTTAAAATCTGTAAGCCGTACTTCGCCCACATTGGGATAAAATGTTGTTAGGGCCTGTCTCAGAGCGTTGTCTAACGCATGAACCGGTCCATTCCCCTCGGCTGCGGAAAATTCCATCTTGTCTTTCACAACAATTCTAATTACAGCATCGGAAAAAGTTTTGGTGTCCCCTTGTCTTTTCGAGCTGGTGACGCTGAATCCGTGCAAAGTGAAAAACCTTTTGTGAAGTCCAAGCATCCTCTTCAGTAACAGCTTGAACGAACCGTCTGCTATGTCGTACCTTGCCCCCTGAGACTCCAGGTCCTTTATTATCTTGAGTATTTCGCCTACTCTCGGGTCATCGCCTGACAAATCGATACCAAATTCAGAAGCCTTTTGAATTAATGCCGCCCGCCCAGCCTGTTCTGAAATTGGCATATGTCTGGAAGCCCCGACAAGTTGCGGGTCAATGTGCTCATAAGCCCTGGGAATCTTCATAACGGCGCTGGAATGGAGACCACCCTTGTGGGCAAATGCGGCTGAACCAACGTAAGGTTGAGCCTTATTGGGAGTACGGTTCGCCATTTCGTCGACGAATTCCGACAAATGTTTTAGCAATCTTAGTCTTGCAGGGTCATAGTCGAGCATTCGCATTTTGAGGGCAAGAGCTGGTATGATGGACAGTAGGTTGGCGTTTCCACACCTTTCCCCGATTCCATTAATAGTCCCCTGAATTTGTTTTACACCCAATTCAGCCGCAGCTAGGGAGCAGGCCACAGCCGTGTCGGAATCGTTATGGTTATGAATGCCGAGCGGTGTACTTATCCGTTTTTTAACCGCACGGATTATCTCGGCAGTTTCATAGGGCAGAGTGCCACCATTAGTGTCGCAAAGGCAGCAAAGATCGGCTCCGTTTGCCGCTTCCAAAGTCTTTAGCGCATATTCGGTATTTGCCTTAAAACCATCGAAAAAGTGCTCAGCGTCAAAAACAACTCTTTTAAAGTGAGGTCTGATGTAATCAATGCTTTCCCGTATCATGTCGAGATTACGTTCCAGCGAAGCTCCAAGAATGTGAGTAACATGAAGGTCCCAACTTTTCCCGACGATAGTCACAGCTGACGTCCCGGTCTCCAGCAGGGTCCCAATTTGAGGATCTCTGTCGGGACTTAAATCGACTCTACATGTGCTTCCAAAAGCTGCGATCACAGAATTCTTGAAGTTGATTGTCTTGACTATCTCGAAAAAACGGCGGTCTTTGGGGTTCGAGCCGGGATAACCACCCTCTACGTAGTCTATTCCGAATTCATCGAGTTTTTGGGCAATCCTGACCTTGTCCTCCAATGAAAAGGTGACGCCCCATGTCTGGGCGCCATCCCTTAAAGTCGTGTCATAAAGCTCGATGAAGTTCAACTAGGCACTCCTTTTATATAAAATTATAAGGGTTTTTCCAGTTCAAACAAGTCATGTAGAACACGTACTGCCAATTCGGCATATTTTTTCTGTATTACGCATGAAATCTTTATTTCCGAGGTGGAAATCATTTCGATGTTGATTCCTTCTCTGGCTAAAGCAGCAAACATTTTTGCCGCTACCCCAGAATGAGATCGCATTCCGAGGCCTATAATGGACACCTTGGCAATATCCTTCGAGCCTGCCAGCTTTTCGGCTCCGAGTATCTCTCTGACTCCCTGGCATACCTCAAGGCCTTTTTCAAGATCAGCCAGAGGGAGCGTAAAAGAAATGTCTGTCTTCCCATCTTCGCTTGAATTTTGAATGATCACGTCAACCACTACGTTGGCGTCGGCCAAAGCTCCAAAAAGCTGCGAAGCCGTACCCGGAACGTCTGGTACTCCCGAAAATGTAATCTTGGCTTCTTTCGTGCTACAAGTCACCGCTCGCACTGATTCCTTTTCCATATCTGCACTCTCCTCTGTAACCAGGGTCCCCTCATTGTCGTTGAAACTAGATCTTACAATGAGTGGGACTTTATGTCTCATAGCGAACTCTACGGCTCTTATATATAGAACCTTTGCCCCGAGAGACGCCATCTCAAGCATCTCCTCATAAGCTATACGTGGTATCTTTTTTGCCTCTGGAACTATATTGGGATCGGTAGTATAAACGCCGTCGACATCAGTGTAGATTTCACACAGATCCGCTTTCAAACCAGCGGCAACTGCTACCGCCGAGGTATCCGACCCTCCTCGTCCCAGTGTGGTGATATCACCATTCTCGTCTACACCCTGAAAACCGGCTATAATTACAATAGTCCCTTCAGCAAGATCCTGGCTGATCCTTTTTGTAGCTATATGGGTGACCCTTGCGGCCCCGAACGCCGAGTCAGTTGTCAAAGGTAACTGCCATCCGCAATATGATTTAGCCTTGAATCCCAAGGATTCCAGCGTGATAGCTAATAAAGCGATTGAAACTTGTTCGCCCGTTGAAACTAGCATGTCCATCTCGCGTTCATTTGGGACAGGGGTGACCTCTTTAGCTAGATTGATCAATCGATCTGTCTCACCGGACATAGCGGATACGACCACTACCATATCGTTTCCCTGTTCCTTGCGTGAGGCCACCCGGCGCGCTACATTCGCGATTCTGTCGAGGGAACCTACCGATGTTCCTCCATATTTTTGAACTATTACGGCCATTTGTCTTCTCCAAATTAATTCGAAGAAATTCAGGGCATTTTTAAGCCCCTCATTTCATGTCAGGCAAAAACGGTACCCAACGCTGCAGTGTCTTCCATAAATTTCTCAAATCTTGAATTCCATGTACCGCATCCGAGATATTCAAACGTCAAGATACGAGAGTTGTCGCTGTCTCCCCAGTCAAAGGTTATCCTGAGTTCTGATGTCAGGATTGGAGAATCTTCGGATGCCCACTCGATTAGCAGAGAGCATTCTGAATCAAGAAGGTCCATCAATCCGAGTTCTTCGATAGCATCTGGGCCCACTCTGTACAGGTCTGCGTGATCTATCGTCAGAGGGCCCTCGTAACGATTGACGATAGTGAAACTTGGACTGATAATTTCATCAACTGATACTTTCAAAGCCCTTGAAACGATGCCTTTGGCCATACGGGTTTTACCTGTGCCCAAGTCACCTATCATGGATATAATGTCACCAGCGGTCAATAGAGCGCCGAGCGTTTCTCCCATTTCTATCGTCTCCTGCTCGGAATTTGAATTTATGATAGCGGATTTTGTCATAAAGAGGCCATGTGACTCAGGTTCAGGTAGAATTTGATATCCAAAAAGTACAATCATAAAAAATACTATGATTCTCCCTCTATTGGCAATAACTATTTGGTCCATTACGGTCCGGTGTGCGTGCTTTTCTCGAAACCTCCGGGGCGATCTCGATAAAATGTTGTGTTGAAATAATGTTCATGTTAAAAGCAGTGCTAATGAGTTATAGGGGAGGAATCTGATTTCAGCATTTTTACGACATATTGAACTTTGTGCTAAACCAAGTAACGCTTACGCAACAGGACCACGATATTTCCATTGGGCATCTTAAAGCTGTTTAACATGGTGGTTAAGCGCGTCAGTTCTTTCAAAATTTGACTCTGATCTTCTGATCTTGTCGGAAGCTCTTAACATCTAATTTGAGGACGAAGAGAGGAAGGCAAACAGCCTGAATTAATTTAAAATGGATTTCCTACGGCCTTTGCTGGCAATTGCTCCCGATTACAAAAAACGAAATGGCAGGCCTTTCGTAACGTTGAGCTATGCTCAAAGTTTGGATGGTTGTATTTCGGCTCGCCCAGGAGAGCCTCTGGCGTTAAGCGGACAACGGTCGCTCCGTCTGACGCATCAGTTAAGAGCCGCTCACGACGCAATTCTAGTTGGTATTGGAACTGTATTCTCGGACAATCCCAGACTCACGGTTCGTCTGGTTAATGGTTCAAATCCGAGACCGGTAGTTGTGGACAGTTTTCTTAGAATTCCTTTGGATTGTAACATTCTGACCGAAAGTTGCCGCGATCCAATTATCATAACCAGCAAAAGCGCTGAAGAAAGTCGCTCCAAGACTCTCGAATCTATGGGCGCATCTGTCATCAGGGTAAATTCTAACGACAAAGGATTACTAAATTTATCAGAATTATTATCGGCTTTGGCCGACTTGTCCATCAACAGCCTTATGGTTGAGGGCGGAGCGAGAATTATAACCAGTTTTCTAATTGACAAACTGCCGGACTTTGTTGTGCTGACCATAGCCCCAGTCATGGTTGGTGGTTTGAGAGCCGTGAGTGATCTTGGAGAGTCTGATCCAGGGCAATTCCTTCGACTTCAGGATCCGGGCCATCGATGGTTGGGCAAGGACCTGATACTTTGGGGAAACCTCATTTGTGATTGTGAACACCAGCCTGAATTTTCAACCGCTATCGGGGGGACCCGCTTTTAGATGGTTCGTGGCAGCTTTAACAAATTGTTTTTACCCGTAAGCTCAATGGCTTAAGACTAGAAATGAAAGTCAGGTCTCTTTTTTTTGATGGACCGGGTCTGGTTTCTATCCACGAAAACAACATCAGATCCCGATACCAAGATGAACTTCTGGTAAAAACACTGTTCTCCGGGATTAGCGCTGGCACTGAAATGCTCATCTATAATGGGCAATGGCCTGCCGGACTTTCACTGGATGCAAACATATCAGCTCTGACGGGAAAATTTTCTTATCCTGTAAAATATGGTTACGCTGCGGTGGGTAGGGTCATTGAGGTAGGCGCGAACGTTCCCCCTGAATGGCTTGGGAGATTGGTCTTCGCTTTCAATCCTCATGAAACGTATTTTCTCTCGCGTGCGGAGAATCTAATCGTGATACCTGACGGCGTTGATCCGCAGGTCGCGTGTTTGTTACCAAATATGGAAACCGCAATAAACCTCGTCATGGATGGCAACCCGGTAATTGGCGAATCAATCGCAGTATTTGGTCAGGGAATTGTCGGACTCCTTACAACGGCACTGTTGTCCAGGATGTGTCTGGCGAAACTTGTGACCTTTGAAAAGCACTCGACCCGGAGGCAGGCGTCATTGTCTATGGGAGCCGATTTGTCTATTGATCCCCCCGCTGATAACGGAGTTTGTGCGTTAGGCGATTTGTTCAGGGATTCTTTTAGTGACGATGGTAGAGCTGATTTAACGTATGAGCTTTCGGGACGGCCTGATGCGTTGAATGGGGCGATCGCTATAACTGGCTATGGTGGCAGGATAGTCATCGGTTCTTTCTATGGTTCGAAGAAGTCAGAGATAGATATGGGAGGTTGGTTCCACAGAAGCCGGATCCAGATCATAAGTAGCCAGGTGTCTTCCGTGGCTCCTCACCTCAGAGCTCGTTGGTCCAAAAAGAGGCGATTGAAATTAGCTTTGAGAATGATTGGACAGATGAAGCTGCAAGGGCTTATAACCCATGTCAAGCGCTTTGAAGAGGTATCGGAAGCATACCACCTTCTGCGTGAAAAGCCCCAAGAAACAATACAAGTGATTCTTAGCTATGAGGAGAACGCATGACTCTTGAAAGTGGTAAATTTCGATATGTTGTAGCGGTTAAGCGAAATTTTGTAGCGCGTCACTTCCTATTTGGTGGGGATTGGGGACCGGAAAATCTGATCCACTCGCATCACTACCAGGTAGAAGCATGTTTGGAAGGACAGGAGCTGGATCGGCACGGCTATCTGGTGGACATAGTTGAAATCGAGAGCCTGCTTGACGGACTGGTCAACGGATACCGTGACAAAGTTTTAAATGAATTGCCTGAATTTTCGGGCCTGAATCCCAGCATAGAACACTTTTCCCGAATCTTTTGTGAAAAGATGATCGGTGGCATAACAGCTCCGAATATCATAGCTGTCACGTTAAAAATTTGGGAAAACGATATAGCTTGGGCCTCTTATCGAAGAGAACGCTATTGAAGGTTGGGCTGGTAATTTACGGTAGCCTGGACATACTCACAGGTGGGTTTATTTTCGATCGCAAACTCGTAGATCATATTCAGGGCGATGGTTCAACTGTAGAAGTATTCTCTTTGCCGTGGCGCAATTACGTCTTTCACATCACTGACAACTTTTCTTACAAGTTTATAAAGAGATTAAAGAGATCATCCTGTGACATTCTGCTGGAAGACGAGTTGAATCATCCATCGCTTTTGTCGGCAAATTACCTTCTCAAACAGTCTAAAAAATTCCCCGTAGTTTCAATAGTCCATCATTTGAGGAGCAGCGAGCTCCGGTCAAAAATTGCGAATCATTTTTATCGTAAAGTTGAACAAATTTATCTAACATCTGTTGATGGTTATGTTTTTAACAGCGCTACCACGCGGGACAGTGTCCGACAGCTTGGTTTACCTCCCAAACCATCTGTTACAGCGTATCCCGGACGAAAGCCAGGTAGCCGGCTTGTCGATGTTGAGTTTATACGAAAGAGGTCGCACAGCAGAGGGCCGCTGAGAATATTGTTCGTCGGGGCTCTGATTCCCAGGAAACAGTTAGATACGCTTCTTGAAGCGCTTTCTAGCCTACCCAAAAGCGAGTGGCTCTTGCGGGTGGTTGGAGCCCTTGAAACTGACAAAAATTACGCGGATACAATCTCTAAGCTTTTAAAACGGTTAGATCTTGAAAAAAACGTCAGATTGCTGGGTTCGATGTCTCAGGAAGAGCTTGATTCCGAGTATCTGAACTGTCACGTTTTGGCTGTTCCATCCTCATACGAGGGATTTGGAATCGTATACCTTGAATCAATGGGATTTGGCGCTCCGCCTCTGGCGTCCACCGCAGGGGCAGCTCATGAAGTGATTAGCGATGGTCGTAACGGTTTTCTCGTGAGACCTGGAGACGTCAGTGCTATTGCAGAAAAGCTGGGTCAGCTTGCTAACGACAGAGACCTTCTATTCGAAATGGGTAAAGCTGCCTTGGATAGCTTTATTACACATCCCACATGGGACCAGAGTTGCGCCAAGATATTTAATTTCATGAAAGAAATGGTCGGTAAGAATCATGTTTGACGGATCAAATTATTCGTTTACCCGATACCTATCATCCAAAAAGAGTGTTGATGATCGTTCATTAAACAAAGTTGTGTGGGAACGGCTGCAGTCTGTTATTAGCCTGGAATACTCTGCCAATCCTTTGAAAATACTTGAGATTGGGGCCGGGATTGGCACCATGTTGGAACGCTCCCTCGAATGGGGGCTTTTTGCCAAAGCCGATTACACCGCTATTGACGCCATGGTGGAAAATATTGAAGAGGCCAAAGCGAGGCTTCAGGGCTGGGCTTACAATAGCGGATATAGTGTGGAACAAACTTCGGACAATGAACTAAAACTGTCAGGTTTTGGCAGACAAGTAGCCTTGAATCTCCAGGCGACAGATTTTTTTGAATTTGCAAAGCACGGAAATTTGACTTCGAGATGGGATTTGATAATTGCAAATGCGTTCCTGGATCTAGTGGATGCTAGAAAGACCTTGCCGATCACTTTGGATCTGTTAAAGCCAAATGGATTACTTTATTTTACTATAAATTTTGATGGTTCCACGGTTTTTGAGCCGCAAATCGATGCTGAATTCGATGTAGTTGTTGAAGAATTGTACCACAGGACAATGGATGAGAGAATTATAGATGGAGTCATGTCCGGGGATAGCAAAACGGGTAGACATTTTTTTCAGATCGCCAGAGAAAACAGGGTGGAGATTCTTGAAAGTGGCTCTTCAGATTGGACGGTTTTTGCTGGTAAATCAGGTTATCGCGAAGATGAGGGGTATTTCTTGCACTTCATAGTTCATACCATGTATCAGGCGCTTAAAGACAGTTCGGGACTTGATCAAGACAGATTCAAAAACTGGATCGATCGGAGGCACTCGCAAATAGAAAATGGAAGCCTAGTTTACATTGCCCATCAGTTGGATTTTCTGGGCAGAAAAGAACGTTAATATAAATGAAGCGCTATGGGTAGAGGAGAAGTTGTCTTCCGATTGTTTCTCCGGGGCGCCATGGAAACGGAATGATCAGGCTGCGCCGTATTTGATAACCATTTTTTCGAGATGCTGAATTCTGTCACGAATTTCCGCCGCTTTCTCGAACTCAAGTTCTTTGGCTGCCGACAGCATCTCTTTTGTCAATTTTTTGATAGTTCTTGGCAGTTCTTCGGGAGGGATATCCTGTTGTCCCTCAAGATCCGGTGGTTCTACGGTCACGTAATCCTGTTCGGCCAGGGATGACAATATGTCGTTTATGTCCTTCTTGATTGTTTCAGGTGTGATATTGTGTTCCAGGTTGAACTGTATTTGGGCCTTTCTTCGACGACTCGTTTCATCCAGGGTCTTTTGGATGGAGTCCGTGATCGAATCGGCATAAAGAATTACCAGGCCATCTACGTTTCTCGCGGCTCTTCCTGCAGTTTGTATCAAAGAGCGTTCAGATCTCAAAAAGCCTTCCTTGTCTGCATCCAATATGGCTACCAGGGAAACTTCCGGGATATCGAGTCCTTCTCTGAGGAGATTAATCCCTACAAGCACATCGAATTTCCCTAACCTCAAGTCCCGAATGATCTCCATTCTTTCAATGGTATGGATCTCTGAGTGTAAATATTTAACTCTTATTCCCAAACTCAGATAGTACTCGGTAAGATCTTCGGCCATCTTTTTGGTGAGAGTTGTAACCAGAACTCGCTGGCTTCTTTCTATCCGTTTCCGTATTTCATGCAGCAAATCGTCTACCTGTCCTGACGCGGGTCTGATTTCGACCGCAGGGTCAGTCAACCCCGTGGGCCTTATGATCTGCTCGACTACATTCCCAGACGATTGAGACAACTCATAGGGACCCGGCGTCGCGGAAACAAAAATAGCTTGGTTAACTAGAACTTCAAACTCCTCAAATGTCAATGGCCTGTTATCCAAAGCACTCGGCAACCTGAATCCATAATCAACAAGGGTTTGTTTACGGGAACGATCTCCGCGAAACATTCCCCGTAATTGCGGGACGCTCACATGAGATTCATCGATCATAAACAGCGAGTCTTTCGGAAAATATTCTAAAAGGGTAGGAGGGGGTTGCCCCGGCGCCCGACCTGTCAAGTACCTGGAATAATTCTCAATACCGTTGCAATATCCCATCTCTTTCAGCATTTCGACATCAAATCGGGTGCGCTCTTCAATTCTCTGAGCCTCAATGAACTTATTTCGGGACCTAAATAGGTCTACGCGCTCTTTCATCTCTTCAAGAATCTTGTCCGTAGATTCAATTAAACGAGATTTTTCAGTTACGTAATGGCTGGCGGGATAGATGGCAATTCTGTCGAGGCGACGCAACACTTTGCCTCGCAATGGGTCTATCTCGGAAATTAAATCTACAACATCGCCAAAGAACTCTATTCGGATCGCCCTGTCTTCCTCGTAAGCAGGAAAAACCTCGACGACATCTCCTCTGACCCTGAATGTTCCACGATGAAAGTCTATGTCGTTACGGGTATATTGTATTTCAACCAGTTTTTTAAGTATTTCGTCACGATCAGTTTCTTCTGTTCGAATTAGATGAACGAGCATGTTTTGATACGCTTCGGGTGAGCCGAGACCATATATGCAGGATACTGAGGCCACAATGATGACATCCTTGCGTTCGAGAAGAGATCTGGTAGCCGAATGCCTCATTTTGTCTATGGTTTCGTTGATGCTGGAATCTTTCTCGATGTAGGTATCGGATTGCGGTATATAAGCTTCTGGCTGGTAATAATCATAGTATGAAACGAAATATTCTACTGCGTTATGCGGGAAAAGGGCCTTGAATTCGTTAAAAAGTTGTGCCGCGAGGGTTTTGTTGGGCGCTAACACTAGGGTGGTCTTGCCTACCTGGGCAATAACATTGGCCATTGTGTAAGTTTTGCCGGAACCTGTAACCCCCAGCAGGACCTGATACTTGACCCCTGAATTGACTCCGGTGGCCAATTTCATTATTGCTTGCGGCTGGTCACCTTGGGGTTTGAAATCTGAAACTAGCTGAAAAACACCCATTCCACCGGTTCCTGTGAGCATATTTCGTAAGTTATTTCAGGTCAGGTTTTAGGATCTTCAATGATCTATGAATATCGGAGATTAGTTTCTCCAGATTTTTGAAACCTTCCAACCGGTCCGTAATGGACAACTGGAAAAATCGATCTTCGGTAGCATAGTACTGATACAATTGCATCAACCTCATCCCACGCTTGTCCGTGAATGCGTATGTCAAATATCCTTGCTCTCCGGGCAGATTTTCCAGTCTGCCCTCTTTCAGGACCTTGAATTGGCGTGTTTCGAGTTCCAGGTTATGTTTGAATGCCCTGAAAAATGCCGCAGCGTTAGGGGGGTCTTTCTTGAGGCGCTTATCGATCTCGATATTGATTCGCAGTGTGGCATTAGGATGATATATCCGTATTTCATTGGGGCTCATCTCCTGGATTTTCATAGTGATAGGAATTTTTATGGAAAAGCGCTTCAGCTTGTCCGTAAAGACCATGAATGCGTCTCTGTTCATAGCGGCGGTCGCAACATGTGAAGCGCTAAACAGAATCGTAAAAAATAAACAAAGGAAAGCGGCTCCCTTCGACAATCTCAGATTGGCTCTGCTGGTCGGCTTATTATAGGCATACATGGATGTTAATTATGTGTTTCCTGTTCAATTTGCGATCAGTTTCCAGATTCACGACCCAGATTTTGCAATTGCAGGCTAAAAACTTGGATCGTTTTGGAAATGATTTGTTTAAAACCTTTGGTTACGTTACCCCTAAACCAGGCTCCAGCTTGGGTTTCACTAAAGTTGGCGAGCGCTTCCAGCTCCCCATCGCTAAGGGATC
>JBMFSZ010000008.1:0-19479 GCA_049967315.1 Desulfomonilaceae bacterium | reverse complement strand
CACCCCTTCAAAAAGACAATTATTCGAACAGGCTATGGAAGGCTTTACCCTGTCATACATCGGTGAAACATCCTCTGCTCCTCATTTAATTGTCAATGGCTTGACAGGAGACACCATCATCAAAGTTAATATCGATGAATTGAAAAGAGCCTGGCAAGCCCCTGGGCTATAAATGTGTAGAAAATGGCGTAGCGTTGATTTTAGGCAGGAAATTTTGAAGGGCTAGTCCATTAACCCAACTGCAAAATAGGGAAGCTATCCTAAATTAAAAAGTCTGGACTCCGGAATGATAATTCGATGCACACAGAAGTTACTCGCTGAATTAAAGGCTGACCCAGAGCCGCGTGAGCCTGTGACAGAATCATTCATGGACTGTCATGCCACTCTGTTCCGCGTTCAACGTCACAAATGTGTAATGATCTCGAATGATTTAACTTTATTTACCATCTTCATTCCATTTCTAAGGAAGCAGGAGTTTCAGTTCTTCCACTTGGAAGTGGGTCAACATTTTTTCAAGAACCTGATTTATGAAAATATTCCACAGGCGCAAATCGAGGCTGTTCTAACTGAATGTCGGAATATCAGTTACCAGAAGACCTGTAATCGTAAGGTCCTTGGTTCTATGAACGACCTCAGGAGAGGCTTGGAATACCGTGTCTATGAAGCAGGGGGTCTGGAAAGAATAAATCTCTATGAATTGAATAAGGAACTCAACCGAACAATTTTAGGAATGATAAACCACAAGTATCCTATAGAGATGTTCAGGGAGAAATTGAAAACTATCGGATAAGATTATTTTGAGGCCTGATTTTATAGCATTATTGAGATTTTGTAGACTGAGGTGCAATTGCCATCGAGCAACCATCCTGAAACTTGAGCGATACCCGTCCTTCTTCGGTAGTTTTTGATTCAACGTTTGATATTCCCGGAACACGATCTTTAAGTTTTTCAGGAATCCCATCAAAGATTTCTCTATTCTAATTGTATAGATACTGAATGACCAGTCAGGGGTTTTCACGTTCACGAGAGAGGTGCTCCGCGTAGCCGGCCTCTTGCTCAGGTCCGGCTTTACTGATGTTGCCCTAAGAGACACTATGGCTATGACATAGAAATTGTAATTTATGCTTGGAAAGATGATTTTTCTGATCTGTTATTATGGGATGTTGGTTATGGCAAAACGTCCAATCTAGGATAATCGCGCACTACGAGGCGTCGGTTGGTGTCCTCCAACACTGCCATAGCCTTCAGAGAAATAATGTCTTCGCCTCGAAAAGCGTAAATTAGAACATTGGTGTCAATATATGAGCGTTTCATTGTTGTTTTACTCTTCCCGCCGTCGGCTTACTTCTTCCAACACTTCATCTACTGAGAGCAGTCGCATCCTTTCATTAATTGCCCGGTTTCGTAATTTCAGTAGTTTCCGGCCCAAATCGGAGCGGGAATGAACTGTATTTTTTCTCTCTGGCTATTGATCTCCTTAATATTGTTGCTCATCTGTTCGTTACACGGAGGCAGCGGCAAGGTTTCAAAATATCATCGAGCTACAGTATATGATCCCGCATAAAGCCTCGCCTGAAGTATAGTTGAACGTATCCTGGGTTTGATGGTGTCCTTGATGACCAGATCCACCCGGGAATCAAATAGTTTTTCCAAAAAGAATTTTAGGCCAAAATAATCGTCGAAGGTGGGATAATCAAATTCCGCGAGGAAGTGCAAATCACGAGTATCAGTCTGTCCCCCTCTAGCGCATGAACCAACCACACCAGGTTGACGAACCTCAAAACTCAGAATTGTGTCGCTATTTTCTTCCAGATTTGTAGTTCCAAAGTTCTTCAACTGGATGGATTCTGTCTTTATGGTTTTGCTCGGAGTTGGCGCGAGGCTTTATTCCATGTCTCCGAGGATTGACTCAATTTGCCTTCTTAGAATAGGTATGTCGACAATGACTGTTTCCCAAATTTCCCGGAGATCAATGCCAAAGTATTGATGTACTAAGACGTTACACATCGCAGTTACGTCTGGCCATGGAACTTGGGAATACTTTTCTTTTGTAGTTGCAGAAACATGAGAAGCAGCTTCCCCTATTATTTGAATGTGATGAACAATCCAGACCTGAATTAGCTCGTCATCAAGAAAAGCTTCCATTCCTTTCGAAGCGTACTTTTGAATACTTTCCAGAGCTTCCAGAATGTCTCTAAGCCTTTCAGTGTCATCTCTCACAGGAGAACAGCCTCCTGAATAACGCGATCTCTGATTCGGGGACGCAAGCCTCTTTCACTTACCACCTGAACATCCCGTCCTATGATATTCTTGAGTTTTCTGGACAGAGCTGCGTGACGGAGCAAGGTGGCT
Source organism: Desulfomonilaceae bacterium (assembly GCA_049967315.1). Lineage (GTDB taxonomy): Bacteria > Desulfobacterota > Desulfomonilia > Desulfomonilales > Desulfomonilaceae > CAJBEZ01. The sequence goes on along the minus strand of JBMFSZ010000008.1, from coordinate 17,127 downwards.
CCAGGTTCAAACTGAACCAAAAGGTCTACGTCACTGTCCATGCCTGCATCCCCCCTGGCGACCGAGCCAAAAACCCTGACTTTTGAAGCCCCGTGTTGGGCTGCGACACGCAGGATTTCTTCCCGTTTCTCTTTCAATGATTCATAAATGTCCATGACCATGTGTCTTTTACCCTGCGTAATAGCTATATGACATCTCAAGGTTATTGTATTTATGCATTGTGCCAGTGTCAAAGCTAATCGCTCCAACAGGAAAATACGGTAAGAAACCGTAAAAGGTGCGCAGACGCGCATCTTGACAATTAGCCCCCCGTATTCTGAAAAGCTTTGTGTGGAAAATTCCCCAAGGTCACTTGCCAAAAAGCTTGTCCGTAATCATGCCCAAACCCTGGTGAAGCAAGTCCTGCCTTGCCACAGAGCCTCCAGGAGTCACTTTGTTTACGATCTGGGGTAACATCTCGGCCAGGCTACCTGACGCCTCTTCTGCTGAAATCCCCAGCTTGTCGGCAATCTGCTGTATTTGGCCACTTCCCAAGACCTGCTGGATCTGTTCTGAGGAAATGAGAAGGTTTTCTCCATTGCCAATCTATGAAGATATTACATCTCCAAACGCTTTCTCGTTAAAGGTTTCCGCAAGTCCCTGAAGTCCGCCAGATCCGGAACCTTTAAGAAGCCCCGTGATCGCTTCCACCATTCCACCTTGGGAATCCTGACCTGAAAAGACTTGCTTCAGGAGTCCTCCTGCGATTTCGTTAAATAGTCCTATGTCTAACCCGCTTCCGGATCCTCCTCCGATTGGCGTCCAACTCAGGGATCAGTTCACTACGAGCCTATTTTTAAGGTAAAATCACGACCGGACTCAACTCCGGCGCAAACCACCACATTCCCTAGCTATCGCCAAAACAAAGCGCAAGAAGCTACAAAGAATTCCTATGGGTTAGTTGATTACTGCGGGTCAGGCTTTCTTGACCAGTCCGACGAGGAATAACAACACTACTGCTCCCACTGTCGCAGAGACCAAAGACCCTATAATCCCGTGCAAAGATAGTCCCAGGGCCCCGAACAGGAGTCCTCCTATGTAAGCGCCCACAACCCCCACGATCAGGTTTGCAATTAAGCCGGCCCCTCGACCCTTCATGATCGTCTCGGCTATCCAACCAGCCAGAAGACCTATTATCAGGAATCCGATAAAGTTCATGTTCAGCCTTTTTCATGATGACGTGTCATGACATACGAATGAGAAATTTTCCCAAGAAAATGTTGCCCTTCATATCACTACTTCTTCTGAAATGGGGCAACCTCTTTGGTCTTTTCCCTGGTCTTTTGTTTAGTCTTGTCAGCTGCCCCTTTGGCCTTGTCTTTTACCTCGCCCGAGGCTGAAACCGCTCCTTTATGACATTCCTTCTCTTTTGCTTTCTTAGCTTCATCTTTAGTCTTGAACGGTCCAGCAATGGTCGCTGGTGTTTTCCCTTTCGCCTGTATCACCTTGCATACACCGTTCTTGTCCTTGATCACCACCCAGTTCTCGCCTGCTGCAAATGCAAGTGCGGTGACAAGCAAGAAAACGACTGCGACGAAAACTCCTGTGAAACGCTTGAGTTCCATGTTTTCCTCCACAATTGCTGGTTTACGATCGGATTGTTAGAGGGTATTGTCACTTGCCAGGCCTATCAAACGATACCTACTCAGGAGACTGATACCAGTACCCAAAAAGGTAACCACGCAGTCTCCCGCAACTCATGATGGACCTAACACCTTTCATACATTTATTAAAGGTTTATTTGCCCTTATTTTTGAACATAATTATGTGAGGAGCCACTGTCAAGAAGCACATCCGGAGTTAATCTTACAGGTTGTGTATGGCGCCTGCCACGGATCGCTAATCAGGCACAGGAGGGGCAAGAGAGCATTCTATAAAAAGGCGCCCCCCTGGGTAGTGGGTAAGCCGAAACCAATCAATACACCCAACAAATGCTAACTGATCAATCCAGGGCTATTGGGAGCCGAGTGGTTACCATTATTTGTGTTCACGGATGCAATTTGAGCCTACCACTCCGAAAGGCTTTAAGATAATCCTCACAAAACTCATCCCGTGCTGTCAGCGCTTTGCTTGCTATCAGGATAGCCATGATCATGGAATCAAGAGGATCGATTATAAACGTGTCCATACCGCTTGACAGAAGGATAGCCGCAAATGTGCTGTTTAGGAGTTTTCTTTCAGGCAGACCGAATGAGACGTTGCTCAGGCCGCATGTTAGATGAGCCCCCGGAATTCTACCATTTATTCCTCTGACTGTATCTAGGGCCACCAGGCCAAAAGTGTTGTCCACACTGATTGGCTGAACCAGGACGTCAAAAATAATGTCATCGGTAGGAATAGTGTCTGATTCAAGCCTTTCCGCCAATTGGCAAGCAATATCAATGCGAGTGGCAGCATTATGAGGAATCCCTCGTTCGTCCATGCAAAGGGCAACCACTGACGACCCAAATTCCTTTACAAGAGGGACGATGCTGGTATAACGATCATTTTCCAACGATATTGAATTAACCAGGGCTTTGCCTCGGTGTAAAGAGAGCGCAACCCTTAGAGCTTCCGGGCTTGGACTGTCTATACAAAGCGGAACGTCAACAGCTTCCTGAATTGTCTGTACAAGCCATCCCAGAAACTCGGGTTCTCTATCCAAAAAAATTCCCGCATTGACATCGAGCATGTCGGCCCCAGCCTCTACCTGGTCTGTAGCGAGTTTTTTAATGAACGCCGAGTCCTTTGATTCAATGGCTGCGGCCACTTTCCTGATGCTACTGTTGATTTTTTCACCGATAAATAACATTTGGACCTCTTTGTTTACCTCTATGATTTGATAAGGGGAAAATCCAAGGCGAAGGTAAACTCATCCTGAAAATCCGGATGCTCTGCAAGCTCCACGACTTTTATTTTATTTGCCAAGGTAGACACCCTATCCCGATGTCTGGAATCCAGCAACGACATGACGGCTCCAAGACCGGCAGCGTTTACCACAGTTTCTACCTTTCCAGACACGCATGAAGCGGGCAACATTCCAATAGTGAAGGCGTTTTTCCAATCAAAACAGGCTCCAAAGGCTCCTGTCAGCACCAGTCTGTCTATCCGGTTGACTCCGGCTGAGGCCATCAGCAGCGTAATTCCAGCATGTAGGGCAGCCTTGGCCAGTTGAATCTCGCGAACATCACGCAAGGTAATGGCAATTGGTAATCCTGTGGCAGTGTGAACCGCTGGAACGAGGTCAAAGCTACGACCAATTCCTTTGGAATCGTATGAAACCCCTCGGTTTTTCTGCTTAAAGCGGCCATCTGGAAGGTTAATCTCGGCTTTACGCATTTCTGCCACAGCGTCTATTACACCGGATCCGCAAATCCCAATCGGCTTGGCGCCTTCCGAGCCAGGAACAAGCTCGTAGTCGACGTTGAGATTTGTGGGATCGATCCTGATTTTACTGATCGCCCCACGAACCGCCCGAATCCCGGAACTGATGTGGGCGCCCTCGAATGCAGGACCTGTGGCGCAACTCGTTGCCCACAGGTCCCCTTTATTGCTTAGGACAATCTCTCCATTAGTGCCAATATCGACAAGGAGCGTAGTTTCGTCATTTCGGTCAAAACCATCCCAAAGCAGAGCTCCCAATATGTCGCCGCCCAGAAATCCTGAAATCACAGGGAAAACATGCACGTTTGTGTACGGATTTAAACTGAGTCCAACATCTGACGCCGCCCAGTTACCTGCTGACCTGATCACCGGATAATAGGGAGCGCGTCCCAAGGTCCCGGGATTAATGGCGCAAAACAGGTGTTGCATTGTGGTATTACCTACCACGACCACTTCATCAACGTCAGAAAGACTGGCGTCACGTTCTGCAAGGCATTCTTTGAAAAGGGCATCGATCCGACTGCATATCAAATCTTTTAAAATTCGGGTTCCGTCCTCATTTTTTACAGCGAAATCGATCCTGTTTATTACATCCTCACCAAATTTCTTCTGTGGGTTGGAACAACTTGATGTCGCAAGGACATTGCCGGTGGTCAAATCACAGAGGTACGCAGCGACAGTTGTAGTTCCAATATCTACAGCAAAACCCAGGCTGGCGCTATGATGACCCTGCAGGATGGCAGTGAGTCCTTTGGTGTCATGCTTCACCACCGTCACTGGTGAAGCCTCAGACCAATTTGAGGAAAGATCACAAAGAATGGAAAGATCGTAGTGATTAACGTCGCGTAGAGAAGGAACTGCATTTTTTAGCAACGTCAAAACGTCTCGCTCGCCATTAAGTCCTCTAGACCGTGGACCGGTCAGCAGACGGTGAACCGGGGAACAAACTGGAAAACTGCCTTTAATGTCCGTCTTTGCAGAGGATTCAGGTGTTTCAAGAGCTCTATCGGGAATGGAGAAGCTTGTTTTGCCAAAAACAATCGATTGGCATGCCAACCTGAAGCCTGAAGCCAGGTCGTCGCCAGAAATGGCCTTGCGTTCGGCTTCGGTAATGGGGGAAATATTTTCAGCGGCATGGACCAGAACCATGCATTTACCGCAAGTTCCCTTGCCTCCACAATCTGAGCGAATATCCAGGCCATGTTCCGACACCAGGTCGAGGATGCTCTTACCAGCGCTTTCATTTGACTCCAATGTAATCGGTGGCGACGAAATCATCTTGTCAGCCCCAGGAACATTTCTTCTGTAACCTCTTCACCTGAAGAAAGCCTCAGGAAGTCATCTCCGTCGTACGGACCGTAAATGAGTTTTCGGAAATAATCCAGGCTTCCTTGAACTTCCATGTATTCTTTTTTCAATACTTCACAGTTTTCATGAGTTCTCATTCTCAGGAACTCGAGGTCTCCTACACCGGTATCTACCAAGGCAATGTGAGTATAGTGTTTGAGTTCTTCCTCCATGACCCAGAATGCGGTTTCAAGACCGTGTTTCGGAGCGTAGTCATCGTAGATTATGCCGAGCGGGTCTTTTTTTGCTTTTACCCACCCGGCTGTTAAATAATAAGTGCCAGGCCTGGCAGCGAACCTTTGACGATAAGCCTCCTGTGATCCGAAGAACATCGCAATGCAATCGTGGCAGCTTGGTACCACCAACCCGCATGACCGGCCCCTAATGCCAATAATCCCTCCGGAACACAAACCGTAGCCAATTACCACTCTGTCGGCCGATTTGCCCACGAGGTCTATTTTTTCCTGAACTAAGCCGGCCATTTTTTTTGGGGTACGATGAAGCCCCTGATCCAGGAAATGAAATTCCGTTCCACATCCGCTAACCATCTCAAGCTCGGACTTCATGACCTCACAGGCTATCACTACAATGGATTCAGCCTTTGACAAATTCGCTTCCGCCATCTTCAATCTCCGAAAATACGCCTCCAGGCGGCTATTCTGACCATTAGTTTGACATGGCAATTCGCGCCTACTGATTTATTTCTTCTAATACTTTCCCTTTTGTTTCGGGCCCCAGGATGAGAACATTCGCCGCTGCGATGACAAATGCCAATGCTCCCAATGAGAATACGTATTCCATCCCGTAATGCGCTATGATCACAGGCACAATGACAGGACCCAACAGGGCTCCGATACGACCCAGGGTTGAGGCCGATCCACAGGCTGTCGCACGAGCGCGAGTAGGGAACAGTTCGGGGGTATATGCGTAAATGACTGACCACATACCAAAAAAGAAAAACTGCATGAACGCTCCAGCTATAATGACCTGGTTTTGCGAACCGGCTTGCCCGTAAAAATATGCCGCAGCCCCACTCAGGATCACAAAACCAGCTACGGTAGCTTTTCGGCCAAGTTTTTCTATTAAATATGCGGCGGAAAAGAAGCCAGGTACACCCCACAGTGACATCAGCAGGACGAATTCAATGGATTTTGTGATGGTAAACCCCTTGTCTACCAACAGTTTTCCCATCCACGTTGTGATTCCGTAATAACCGAGAAGGGCGAAAAACCACAATGTCCATATCATCAGAGTTCGAATTCTGTATTGATTACTAAAGAGTTCCCATAATGAAAACCCACCTTTGGCGATTTCGTCAGAAAATCCGCATTGGGCAGGTTCGGGAAGCGGTTTACCGTAAGCTTTTTCAACCTGAGCCTCTATATGTTGAATAGTTTTCTCTGCATCCTGGAGAAACCCTCTCGATTCATACCATCGTGGAGATTCTGGGACTTTCCGGCGAATGACCAAAACATAAATCGCAGGCAATCCGGTTACCAAAAATACTGGTCTCCATCCACCTACCGGTACGAGTAGAAATGAAACAACTCCCGCCAAAATGAATCCTAAAGGCCAGAATCCTTCCAACAAAGCTATATATTTCCCGCGACATGGCGCAGGAATTATTTCGGAGACCATTGATTGAGCTATTGGAAATTCGGCTCCCATGCCGAAGCCAAGTATAAATCGAAAGACAAGTAGGGAATCGTAATTCCACGATATCGAACACAAGATTGCAGCTAGCCCCCAAATGATCATGCTGGTCTGAAACACCATTTTGCGTCCAAACCGATCCGCAAAGATTCCGGCCAGAACCGCTCCAAATGCCATCCCGGCCAGACTTGCGCTCCCAAGTAAGCCTGTCTGACCAGGTGTAAGGCTGAAAGATTTACTTATAGGTGCCAGGAGAAAAGTCATCATGGCAAGATCCATACTATCGAAAAGCCAAGCTGTCGCGATAATAAGGAAAATCATTCGCTGATAATTGGTTAATGGTAAGCGCTCCATCCTTTGGGGCAAGTTGAGACCATTTTGTCCAAAGTTGGGGAAATCTTTGTCAACGCATGCATTGCTCGGCATTTTAACTCCTCCTGAGTTATTCAATGGGCAATTTGCCGTATTTGTCTATAAGTTCCACCACCCTTCCTACCCTGTTGATGTCGGCCGCTACGGGCAGGTTGTCCCCCATCCCCACGATTAACCTGTGCCCTGGCTTCATTTCTTTGAAAAATCCCTTGACGAAGTCATCGAATTCATCATTGCTCACGTACGGTTCAAACATTATTGACGGTATTCCGCCCCACAGCGTGACGTGATCCCCCATGCCCCGAAATTCAGTCATGGTACATTTTGTCTGAGGCGTTGGAGTCACGGCTTCAGCTACATCGACCAGCGTATCAGGGAAAAGAGGAATGAGCCGTCGCATTTCACCATCTGCGTGAACCATGGAAAATTTTCCCGCTTCATGGATCTTGGCGTTGGCCTCCCTGAACCAAGGTGTAAAATACTGTTTGAAAACCGGTGTGTGTATGTCATCGCTCCAGTTGGCGCAAAGATTTATGATCTCGATGTCAGAGTTTATTGCTATGTCGAGTTTTTTTCGTTCCAGATTCATCATGGATTCCATGAGTTCATCGACTTTTTCGGGCCTGTCCATGTACTCATTGTAAAAAAGTTCGTACCCCATGATTTCACGCATCACCCGCTGGTTAGGACCCCATAAACCTGTCCCCGTCATGACGATGCCACGTTCCCCCATATCTTCCCGTTCTTTTGTGTATTGTTCATCGAACACGGGAACAGTATGTTCGAGAATATATTTAATTATTGGGTAATCCTCTGGTTTCTTGAAAAGCTTTTGGTGTTCATACGCCAACCAGGGACCTTCCGCGACCGACCAGAGTAAAGAAATTGAGCATGTTCCTAGGGGGGTGATGAATTCGGTTATTTCGTATGGCGGTTCCTTTCGTTTGATTACCTCCATATCATGATACTCTTCTTTACAGATGGAAAAATGACGTTTTTGAGCCGCTGCCCCCTGATCAGCGATTATGTCTGTTTGAGACCAGCCTTTGTATTTGGCTGGAAGAGAATCGTGAGCTGAATGATAGTTGTACCAGACGTCAATTCTGGCGCCAAAGGGGAGTTTATCGACCTGTTTGCCTGCGACGACGTCAAGAATTCTCTGTTTTTGTGTCATTGTCATAGCGAAAAGCCTCCAAAATCAGATCTCAACTTTTTTTGAGCAATTTTTTGCATATCCTGACAGCTTCGCCTCCGTCTTCGGCATAGGCGTCAGCCCCCATACTCAAGGCAAATTTTTCAGTTACTGGAGCTCCTCCCGCTATGACCTTTACACGGGAGCGTACACCGCTTTCATCCAGTTTCTTTATTACGACTCCTATTTCATGCATTGTCGTGGTAAGCAGGGATGATAATCCCAGTATGTCGGGTTGATGGCGGATTACCTCTTCAACAAATTTGTTTTCAGATACGTCTGCGCCGAGGTCGATCACATCAAATCCGACCCCTCTCAAGAATCCGGTGACGATGTTTTTGCCGATGTCATGCATATCGGCCTTCACTGTCCCGATAACCACTTTTCCTAACTTTCCAAAAGAGCTGCCTTCGACCACGGGTTTTAGAACCTCGAATGCCAGGCTCATACATCGGGCCGATTTCATCATGTCGGGAAGAAAATATTCCCCGCTTGAGTACTTTTCCCCTACAGCTTCCATACCAGCCTGAAGCTGACTGATAATTTTTTCGGGTTCTGTTCCTGAATCGATTTCTTCTTGGGTTAATTTGGCAATTTCTTTCCAGTCGCCTTCTATAACTTTCTGAACGAGCGTTGAACAATCATTCATGCTAGCCTCCACATTTGCTGTGTCTGAGATACCCCGCAAGTTGGGCAAAGCCTCCGTTGGAACCTGCTGTTGATGCTTTGGTCGATAATAACCATTGATCACTAACGGTCAGAATTCATGGAGGGATATTATTTACTGCCTGAATAAACCGAAGTGGCTTAGCGGTTTTGGGGTTTGGGTTGTTTCCCGACCGGGGTTGCTTTGAGATTTTTTTGGCCATGCATCGCTCGTATGCAACAGGTGTACCACATTGATATCTTGCGCTCTGAGCGTTTGCGCTGGCGTATATGATTCCATAAATGATCACTTAATCCCGACAAAATTACTCAACAAATAATCATTATAATGGTAATTCAGGGACTTGAATAGATTGGAGCAATTGATTCCATATAGAATCAATTGTCAGGCTCTGTTCATGAACAGCTTTTTCTGAAAATAAAGGTAGGGTTTGATGCGGCTTCTATCTTTTTCCAATGCCGTACCTTTGCATTTTTTTCACCACTGCGGACTGGCTGATTCCCAATAGTTTGGCTGCCTTTCGGGTACTGCCCGCGCTACGATAGGCATCCACAATGATCTGTTTCTCATTTTTTTCCCGGCTTTCTTTAAGCGATGTCACGTTTGGCCCTCTGTCAAAGCACCTCAGGTCCGGGATATTCGTGAAAGCATTCAAGTTAATGCAATCATCCATGCAGGTTACTACCGCACGTTCCACCGCGTTTTCAAGCTCTCGAATATTGCCAGGCCATTCATAGTCTTTTAAACAGTCAATAACATCGGGATGTATCCATTTTTGATAGCCGTAGCGGCTGTTAAACTTTAAAAGAAAAGCAGTAATTAACGGTAGAATATCTTCCTTTCTCTCCCGGAGCGGAGGCAACACTATTGGCACAACACTTAATCGATAGTACAAATCCTTTCGAAAAGTCTTATCCTCAACCATTCTTTCCAGGTCCCGGTTGGTGGCCGCAATAATCCGTACGTCCAGAGTAATGGTCTTTGTGCTTCCTATCTTGGAAATTTGCTTATTTTGTACTGCTCTAAGAATTTTTGCCTGCAAATTAATCGGAAGCTCCCCCACCTCATCCAGAAAAAGACTCCCCCCTTGGGCTAGTTCGAAGAGACCGCGTTTCCCTTCCTTCAATGCCCCGGTAAAGGCGCCAGGTTCATATCCGAAGAATTCTGATTCCAACAGGCCTTCAGGCACAGTTCCACAGTTTATTTCTACAAAAGGCTTTAGGGCACGTTTGCTAGCCCGATGAATGAGCCTTGCAAACAGGTCCTTTCCGACGCCAGATTCTCCCAGGATCAAGACGTTCGAATCTACTTGCGCTACGTGCAGCGCCAGGTCAATCTTTTGTTTGACTACGGGATTGTTAGTTATTATCGAATTGTGAGGTAGTTCGGCTCTCAACTGTTTGAGTTCTTGATAATATTCATTTCTAGCCGCTTCACTCTTGGCAAGCCTATTTTTCAGATCACTAAGCTCAGTCAGATCTCTGGTCGCCGTCACAACGCGCATGATATTTCCATTCTCGTCAAATACGGGGTTCCCAGTGAGGAGCAATTCTTTTCCATTTCGGATATCAATAATAGAATGACGGCTTTTTCGCTCTATGACGATGTCACTCACAGATCGCCCGATGTAACCTTCCTTGATTAGCTCATGAACGTGTTTCCCCTTGTATTCGGCGTTAGAAATTCCTGTCATCATTTGGTAGGCCTTGTTGACCCGAAGGACCACTCCTTTTTCGTCGGTCAGGACGAGTCCGTCGTCAACTGATTCGAAAATGCAATCCAGTTCACGACTGAGAGCCCTAACGCTTTCGAGTTCCTTGGAAAGAGTTTCAAGTTCAGAAATATTCTGGAACATACCTACGGCCCCTACGATTGTATCGCCACGTCTAATCACTATCCGATTTGCGAATACGATGTGTTCATTAATAAGCATCTTCTTGTTAGACTCGTCGCGCCCGGTTTTCATAGCCTCAAGCAAGCCCGTATTGGGAATCAGTTCATCAATTCTTTTGCCTAAAGCCTGTTGATCATCTGTACCAATAATTTTTGCAGCCGTTTTGTTGATAAAGACGATTATCCCTTGCCTGTCAACCGCAACGAGACCATTTTTTGAGACATCCATTATATTTAACCAATCTGCCGTATCGAATTGAAAAGGCACTTTGAACTCCTCTATCAAAATCTTGTACCATGAGATTCCGTTTGTGATCACCGTCCAGGTTCGTGTAGACATTTCGTGGAAACGGACTATGTATATTTAGGACAACCGGCTGGAATCAGTGGATGCAATTTTGAATCAGTATGCCTGGAAAATCCAGGAAAAACTAGGGTGGTTATATGGCACAATTTTTGCTCCCAGTTTTCAGCGCTTCAGGAAAGGGAGGAACCACATGGCCCGGAGAATACCATACCGTTGGATTACCGCTTTCATCCTTTTTTTCGCTTACAGTATTCAGTACATGGACCGAGTAAAAACCAACGTTTTGATGCCCGCTATTGCCCACGACATCGGGCTGACGACCACTGACATAGGTACCGGGGCCTTTCTGATGATGCTTTTTTACGCTCCAGCTCAATACATCTCTGGGATATTGACTGACAGGTACGGAGCTAAACGGATCCTGGTTTTTTCGGTAATTTCCTGGTCCCTGATGACCGCCTGGATGGGCTTCATAAGTTCTCCAACCGAGTATTTTTATAGGATGGCGCTTTTCGGGATCCTGGTTGGTACGGAATATGTGCCTTCGGCAAGAATTTTGATGCGCTGGTTTAACAGAAGTGGTCGGGCTCAAGCACAAGCCTTGCTATCTTGGGCGTGGATCTTAACACCGGCTTGGGCAAGCATTCTTGCCACCCAACTTTCCATCTATCTGGGAAGTTGGCGAATCGTGTTCTTTTTTACGGCAATCATGGGGATCATCCCTTTGATACTGATTGTCCTTTATATTTTCGATAGACCTGAAAGGTATAAATACATTACTCAGCAAGAACTGGAATATTCCTACAGCGACGAACTGGAAGATGGAACGTTGAATGTTGGGAATTTTACCAATGTTCAGAATACTATTCTGGCCAAGAAAAATTTTGGTTTTTTTGATCTCTTCAGAAACAGCAGTTATGTAGCGGTCATAGTGGTTGATATTGTGATGCAGATAACTTTATGGGGCGCAATGGTATGGATACCCGTGTATCTGTCTGACACATTTTCATTCAAATTGACAACTATGGGCAACTGGAACGCCCTATATTTCCTGGCGGGTGTTTTAGGCAGCTTTAGTTCATCCTACGTTTCTGACACATTTTTCAAGAATAAACGTCGAGTAATGATTCAAGTCTGTTTTCTCGGCCTTATTCCATTTGTAATTCTGCTTGCCACCTTGAAACAGGCTAATCCAGCGATGTTGTCAATAGCTCTATGTGGGATGGGTTTTTTTGCAAATATGGCATGGGGACCATTTTTGGCAGTCCCTGCGGAAATTTTTACACCGGAAGTTTATGGAAAAGCTATGGGCTTTGTGAATGGGGTAGGTTACGCATTCGCAGCTTTTGCGGCTAAAATCTTTGCTGCCCTCGTTGTTGTAGAACACGGAACGAAAAATTACTCTATGGGCTGGATTTTTATTGCCCTGTGCGCAGTAAGTGGAGTGATTGCGTCATTTTTTATAAAAACCTATGCTCCAGTTCAGTCTACATCACAGGTTGGCTGAGCAAGCGGATAATGCAACAACCGAGAGGGACATTTGCACTGTTTTATTTAGGAAAAGGTAATTTGTCGTTAGCACTCAGAGGCAAACAAAGACCCTGTGTTTTAACGGAAGCTTATTGAACTTAGAATGCCGAGTTTAGGGCTCAAATTCTAAAAACAGAAGCAAATTACATTATGGCTAAGCAATCAACAAAAGAAAAAATCGTCGCCGAAGGTGCGAGAATCATTCTGAAAAATGGATTCAACAATACTGGTGTTCTGGACGTTCTGAAAGCCGCGGGTATACCTAAAGGTTCATTTTACTTTTATTTTAAAAGTAAAGAAGACTTTGGCCTGGAAGTAATTGAATATTTTGCGAATACCATCCGCCGTGTTTGGATAGACCCTTCCGCACGGGGGGCATGTTCACCCCTTGAAGGCCTTAGGAAAAAATTTGAGGATGCTGTTTCCTACTTTCAGAGTGCGGGATGCGCAGGTGGATGTCCTATCGGCAATTTGGCCCAGGAAATGGGTGACCTCAACGAAAATTTTCGTCAAAGGCTTGAGGAAGTTTTTCGTGAAATAGGAAATAGTATTGCGAAGTCACTGGCTGAGGCCCAGACGCAAGGTGAAATCGATCGGTCTCTCGATGTGGACCAATTGGCTGAGTTTATCCTCAATAGCTGGGAAGGAGCGCTTTTACGTATGAAGACGGAAAAAAGTATCGCTCCACTATTGATTTTCAACCGGGTGGTTTTCGGGATGCTGGTTCGGAGCTAATTTTTTTGTCGTCAAAGTATTAGACCAGTCTAGTACTAAAACGACACCAGGTTGTCCAGGGGATCAAGATTACGGCTGCCAACCATTGGAGGTGTAAATGTCTTTGTGGAAAAAAACGAGCTGTGTGTGCTGCGCTCAAAATTGTGGGCTGGAAGTGATGGTCGAAGGGAATCGGATAATCAAGGTTCGAGGCGATAAGCAAAATCCTCGAAGTGAAGGCTACTGTTGTCGCAAAGGGCTTAAAATTAGTCATTATCAGAGCCATGCAGATCGCCTGAAGCATCCTCTGAAAAGGGTGGGGCAAAAATTCGTAAAGATATCGTGGGATCAGGCCCTGGACGAAATTGCCGAAAAACTCAAATTAACCGTAGGAACTTATGGGCCTCGTTCCCTTGCTTATATGGGTGGAGGCGGCCAGGGATGCCACTTCGAGGCCGCCTTTGGAGTACGGCTACTTCGAGGGCTGGGATCTCATTATCATTACAACGCTCTGGCTCAAGAATTGACAGGATATTTCTGGGTAAACGGAAGAGGTCTGGGACGGCAGTATTTAGGGACTATTCCCGATGTGGCAAACACTGAAATGCTGCTGGCAATAGGCTGGAATGGCTGGATGAGTCACCAGATTCCACAGGCTAGACGTCATTTGAAAAAGATTGCCGATGATCCGGAAAAGCTACTCGTTGTGATCGATCCGAGGCGTTCCGAAACAGCCCAGAAAGCAGACATGCACCTTGCGATCCGCCCAGGGACGGATGCCCTGCTCCTGAAAGCCATGATAAGCACAATTTTGCGAGAAAATTGGCAAAATGTCGATTACATCAATAATCATATTAGTGGCTTCGAATCTATTGCCAAGTGGTTCGCTGATTTTGATTCTCGTTCAGCGATAAATCTTTGTGAACTGGATTATGACCAGGTCTACGAGTTGTGCAGACAATTATCGACCAGAAAATGGTCATGTCACTCGGATCTTGGTGTGTTAATGGGGCGGCACAGCACTGTTTCATCTTACCTGGAATTAATCCTTATGGCTATCTGCGGACGCATAGGCTCGGTCGGAGGAAATCTTATCCCCGGGCACATCATGCCAATAGGTTCGCATTCTGATGAACGTGATCCAAAGACATGGCGAACCGTTTCTTCGGATTTCCCTGCGATAATGGGTTATTTTCCCCCCAATGTCATGCCTGAAGAAATACTTGCTGACAGGCCGGATCGCCTTAGGGCAGTTCTGGTGAGCGGTTCAAATCCCCTGCGATCATACGCTGATACTTCAGCTTATGAAAAGGCTTTCTCTGCTCTTGATTTGTTGGTCGTAATCGAGGTGGCTTTTACAGAAACGGCTGCTCTGGCGAACTATGTCCTGCCAGCGCCATCTGCTTATGAAAAATGGGATGCGACGTTTTTCTCATGGAATTTCCCTGAGGTGTTTTTTCAAATGCGGCGCCCCATCATTGAACCTGAAGGAGAATGCCTCGAGGAAGGCGCAATCTTCACACGCCTGGCTGATCGACTCGGACTAATCCCGGAAATTCCCCAGGCGCTATATGACGCCGCTTCAGGCGACCGTATGCATTTTGGTATGCAGCTCCTTTCTTTTATCCAGTCTGAGCCCCTGGCGATGAAGTTCATGCCATTCATTCTGGCCAAGACGCTTGGTAAGACACTTGGCTCGGCCCACCTTGCCGCATTGTGGGGCCTGCTTCAGGCTGCTCCGAAATCGTTCCGGGAGAATGCTGCGCGAATGGGTTTCAGCAAAGGAGCAATTATGGGAGAGGAGATTTTCAGAGCGATTGTCGATCATCCCGAAGGTCTGTGGATTGGAAAGTGCGACCCCTCAAGGCCACTAGGCGAGCTTCGCACCGACGACAAACGGGTCAATGTTTTAATTCCGGAACTTGCGGAAGGTGTAAATGGTATTGATGTTCAGAGCGAACAAACCGATCTGGCAAGAAACTACGATTACCCTCTGTTGCTTGCAGCAGGCCGTCACATGGATTTCAACGCCAACACGATTATGAGGGATCCGGGGTGGAACGACGGAAGGTCCAGGGTTTGCACGCTCATGATGCATCCTGATGATGCAGCGTCCCTGCATCTTGGGGATGGGCAGATTGTTAGAGTGACCACTGAAGCGGGATCAGAGGATGTCGAGCTCGAAATAAATGACTGTGAACGTCCAGGATTGGTAACCATGCCGCATGGTTTTGGGCTTGTCCATTCAGGTCAAAAGTACGGGGCCAATGTAAATCGTTTGACTAAAAACACAAATCGGGACCCAATAGCAGGGACCCCACTCCACAGATTCGTTCGCTGTAATGTGAGGGCTGTTTAAATATTTACGCCTTGAAACGGCTTTCCGAATTCAACTCGCTCTCCTGTGAACTAAGCATGAAATGGGTGCTTAGAACGCTGGAGTGATTTGTTCGAGAGTGTTGAGACATTTGTGACCGCGTGGTAGGATCAACCTTTTATTTTTCGAAGCGAAGGTTTCAAGAGGGTTGTTTTCTAAAAACTATAGGCTTTTCAAAGGATATTTTCTAGTAGTAGCCGCAACCACCATCTGGTCCGGAAATTTTATAGTCGCCAGGATAATAGCCAATGCAGTCCCCCCTGTAGCCACCACCGTTTTACGCTCCCTCGTGGCTGTAATTTTAATGGCTCCGTTTGTGGCGCGTCCTTTTTACAAGGAATTGCCACTGATTCGTAAACATCTTGGATATATGACTCTGACCGCCTTCATGGGGTTGACGGTTTGCAACACGGTAGTTTATGTGGCTGCCACTACGACCAATGCACTGAATCTAACCCTGATAGCAATTTTTTCACCTATTTTTACAATAATTTTCGCGAGGATTTTACTGCATGATACTCTTACAGTCCGCCAAGTCACAGGACTAATTGCTGCCAGTGCGGGTGTCGTCCTTTTAATAACGGGTGGTCAGGTCTCGCGATTGATCCATTTGACTTTTGCTAGAGGTGACCTATGGATGCTTGGCCAGGCTTCGTCATTCGCTTTATATACCGTCCTGGTACGAGTTAAACCTTCCGAAATCAGTCCTCTACCATTTCTATTTTCTTTATTCATCATCTGTATTATTCTTCTGGTTCCCTTGTTCGCATATGAATTTGAGGACGTAAGAGCAATAGATTTTTCATGGAAAGTCATTACCTCAGTTCTTTACCTGGGAATCGGACCATCTTTGTTGGCATATCTCTTCTGGAATGAGTCTGTTTCGATCATCGGTCCGGCTCGCACTGCTTTTGTCTATTACTTATTACCGGTCCTCAGCGGCTTCGAGGCATTAGAATTCCTGGGCGAACCGGTTACAGCAGCCCATATTTTTAGTGGCGCACTGATTTTAGCTGGCGTGGTGGTGGCAACATCTGAATAAGTGTGCTCGCTGTTGCGCGCGACCAAAACCGGTCATGACCGGAACATGAAATATACTGCCCCTACCATGCAGAAGGCCGCCCAAAGATAGTCGAGCTTGAGGGGTTGTCCCATATAAAAGATGGCGAACGGAGCAAATATCGTTAGCGTGACAACTTCCTGCATTATCTTGAGTTGTGGCAGGCTCAACGCCTGGTAACCTATCCGGTTTGCGGGCACCTGAAGGAGATATTCAAACAAAGCTATGCCCCAACTTGCAATAGCGGCTACGTACCACTTCCTGTCGTTGAGATTTTTTAGATGCGCGTACCAGGCAAAGGTCATAAAAATGTTTGATAACATGAGCAGTGTCAAAGTTCTTAATACAGTTGGCATGTTATAATAAAAGCCTCTTTCTGTGTCTTAAGGTGTTGTGTTTGGTATTCTACTTCGCGTGAATCAAATGTGAAACCATTGGGGGTTCAGGTCCAATATGGAAAGAGCGAACACGATCCTCGATCCGTTTATCCCCGACAGTGAATCTGGAGTGCTGGCGCACGTGTTCTGCCCAGGAAGGCACGATAAATGTTTCTACATAACGCGTGGGATCTGTTACGTCATTGTATAATCCCCAACGCCTGGCGCCGTCCCTG
>JBMFSZ010000007.1:0-19535 GCA_049967315.1 Desulfomonilaceae bacterium | reverse complement strand
CCGCGAAATGGGCGGGAAAATGGTGTTTATCAGGACAGACCTTACTCGTGACGAAGATATTGAATATGCGGTGGCTGAGGCTGCAAAACTCGGACAAATCAAGTATGTCGCTAACATTGCCGGTGTTCAGCACATTGATTCCGTTGACAAATTCCCCATGGAACAATACGACTTAATGCAAAACATGATGCTTAGAGCCCCATTTTATATTTCCCAGCTCACGATTCCCTACATGAAAAAGAGCGCTTCGGGTAGCGGAGCCATAGGCAATATGTCATCAGTTCATGGACACATTTGTACCATGAATAAGTCTGTATATAACATTACAAAATTCGGTTTACGCGCCCTCTCGCAATCCATTTCTGCTGAGGGAGACGGCAAAATAAGGTCCTTCACAGTGAGTACCGGTTATGTCAAAACCAATTTGGTTCTGAAACAAGTGCCAGATCAGGCTGAACAACGCGGAATTACTCCTGAAGAGGTCATCAGAGATGTCATGAAGGGAAAGTCCAGGGTTAAGGAAATGATGTCCCCCATAGAAGTTGGGAATCTTTTCGTTTTTGGTTTTTCCCGCTTTGCCAAATACCTTGTAGGCGGAGACCTTCTTTTCGACGGAGGTATGGTGCTTACGTACTGAATAGAATGGTTGTAGCCAATTTGATACACTTAGGGTAGAGAATTTTGAAGCCGTAAAACATGCAAAATCACGGGCAAATGGCCCAAAATCTTCATATTCGGAGGGGTAGTAATGGAACACGGGAAATGGAGAGTGTTGCTTGCGTTGACATTGGTTATGTTCTCGGGGTTTTTTCTGGCCAGTTCCAGTGCGTCAGCCGACGGAGTGATCAAACTTGGTTTTATCGCAGATGTTTCAGGAATTGGGGCGCCATTCTACAAGTCTCAGAAAGCCGGTCTCGACATGTTCATTGAAGAAGTCAATGCGGCCGGTGGAATTCTCGGGAAAAAGCTTGAGCTAGTAGTGCGTGACGCGCAGTTGAAGCCTGATGTTGGCGCAAACATGGCCCGGGAGCTGATTTTGAGTGAAAAATGCGAATTCCTGATCGGTCCGACTAGTAGCGCAGTGGCCTTAGCTGTTACCAAAGTTTCCAAGGAATTCAAGAAGATCATTTTCTTCCACACCTCTAACGCTGAAGCTCTGACTACGACAGCATTTCAGCCATACATGTTTCAGGTGGTTCCCAATACCGGGATCGAAGGTCGAGGCATGGCAGTAGTTTTATCCAAAAAGCCTTACAAGACCTATAGCCTCATCGGCCCTGATTACGCTTATGGGCATGACCAGCTTGATAGTTTCACCAAAGAAATGGCTAAACGCCGGCCGGATGTCAAAATCCTTGACACTGTGTGGGTTAAATTGGGCGAGTCCAATTTTTCAACATTTATCCCAACTTTGTTGGCCAAGAAACCCGAGGCTATTTATGCCGCTTTTTGGGGAGGCCAGTTAAGCGCTTTCATAAAACAGGCAAAACCATACGGTGTTTTTAAACAAGCCCCGGTAAGCTCTCTTTATGATCTTGATATGTTGCGGGCCACGGGTTTGGACATGCCGGAAGGCCTGACAGGATATGCCCGAGCGCCATTCTATGCGATCGACACGCCCCAAATGAAAACATTCGTAAAAAAGTATCACGAAAAATTTAAAGAATGGCCGGCAGACTGGGCCATTATGGCCTATGATGGGATGGCTGCGCTAACTACAGCGATGAAAAAGGCAAATAGCACTGAATCGGAACAGGTTGTTAAAGTGATAGGGGGGCTTAAATTCAATTCCTTGAGGGGAGAGCGTTATATTCGTCCAGTAGATCACATGGCGAATGTTGGAATTTATGCTGGTGTGACAACCAAGTCACCTGAGCACAAAAAATTTCTGATCATGAAAGATGTTAAAGAAGTCCCTGCCAAAGAGGTTTGGCTTTCGGTAGAAGAAGTGAAAAAACTTCAATCTGAGCAAAAATAAGGCGTTAATTTTATGGGCGGCGTCTCACATTACGTATCATTAATTTTTGATGCCGCCCACACAGTGGAATCATCAATCTCTATTTCATGACCGAGCAAAAAACATGACTTGGCAACTATTCATATTCATGTTGATAAACGGCCTTTGCCAGGGGATGCTCCTGTTTATTATAGCATCTGGTTTATCTCTCGTCTTCGGTGTCCTTAGAGTAATAAACTTTGCGCACGGCTCAATCTACATGATAGGAGCATTTTTGGCCTATTCGGTGTCGACTCTGTTCTCTGGAGAGTCGTTACTCGATTTCTTGATACTCCTTCTAATAGTACCGCCCGTAATAGCAATCGTCGGATTTGTTCTGGAAGTGACGCTCTTTCGTCGAGTTTATCGGCAGGAACATTTGCTCCAGCTTCTACTCACCTATGCGTTGGTCCTCATATTGGATGACCTTGTGAGAGTAGTCTGGGGTGGAGATCCACGCAGCGTTACCAGACCTGACCTGTTGGCCGGTTCGGTCGAGATAATGGGGATGGCCTTGCCTTCCTACAATGTGTTCATATTAGTTATAGGGCCCTTAATAGCTTTTGGCCTGTGGTTTTTGCTCTATCGTACTCGTACAGGCAACGTTATCAGGGCTGCTGTGTCATATCCAGATACACTGGGGGCGCTGGGAGTCAATGTTTCCTGGGTAATGACATCCACGTTCATGCTGGGGTGCTGGTTGGCTGGGTTGGGTGGTGTCCTTACCGCAGCCCTTTCCAATATCGATCTGGGCATTGGCATGGAAAAAATTATTGAGTGTTTCGCTGTTGTGGTAATCGGGGGACTGGGGAGCGTAGGCGGGGCTCTCCTGGGGTCTCTCATTATTGGGACCGGACTCACGTTTTTTCAACTACCCTTTGGAAGATGGGCCCTTGTCTTTCCTTATGCTTTGATGGCTTTGGTGCTGGTTATCCGTCCATGGGGCCTGTTTGGAAAACCTGAACGATAAATTAGGAAAAGGTTTGACAGTGAAATGGATTTTCTAAAGTCCTCGCTGAGTAATAACTTCATTTTCCGACTCGCTGTGGTGGGACTACTTTTTGGTGTCCCGATTTTCTTGAGTCAATTCGGTAGAACTGGCGAATACTGGATATGGGTCTCCACCGAAATGATTATTATGGCGCTTTTTGCCATGAGCCTGAACTTGATTCTTGGATTCGGAGGCATGGTTAGTTTTGGTCATGCGGCGTTTTTTGGTGTCGGAGCGTACACGGTCGCCTTGTTAATGAAAAAAGCCGATTGCCCTCTCTATTTGGCTCTACTGGCTGCTCCCTGTACTGCTGCGTTAGCGGCTGCGACTATCGGCTGGTTCTGTGTAAGGCTATTGGGGTTGTACTTTTCTATCCTCACGCTCGCGTTCAGCCAATTGCTGTACATGGTTGTGTTTCAGTGGTACACGTTTACCGGCGGAGATGATGGTATCCTGGGCATTCCCCGGCCAGAATTCCTGGGCCCTACAAATTTTTACTGGTTTTGTCTAATCATATTTCTATTAAGTTTTGTTGTAATGCGGCTGCTTGTGAGATCCTCTTTCGGTTTGAGTATCATGACAATTCGTGAAAACATGGAGCGATCCAAATTCCTCGGGATAAATGTCAGACGATACCAACTAGTTAATTTTGTTATAGCTGGGTCTTTTGCCGGCCTTGCCGGTGGGTTAATGGCAGAACTCAACAGATTCGCGCAACCCGATTTCCTGCACTGGAGCCAATCCGCGGAGCCGATCCTGGCGAGCCTTGTGGGAGGAATGTACTCACTGGTTGGACCTGCTATAGGGTCCACTGTTCTCATTTTTCTGAAAATAGTCCTGCAACAGATCCATCCAGCGATGGTTGAACTTTGGGCAATTGTCCTCGGAGCGGCGATTCTTGTCGTGGTTCTTTTCGCTCCTTCCGGCCTTGTTGGGCTGTGGGAAAGTCTTTTCAGGAAGTCCCAGTCGTGAGTTCTTTCTAAAGATGGAGAGTTGATTCCAAATGGCGACCCCTATTCTAAATATTGAGCAATTGTCAAAGTCATTTGAAGGAAACCAGATTTTTAGCGATGTCAGTTTTTCTGTGGACGAAGGGGAATTAAGCGCCATTATAGGTCCTAACGGCGCAGGTAAGACTACCCTTTTCAACCTGATCACCGGGGCATTGGTCCCCGACGAGGGGAGAATCATTTTTGAGGGTCAAAATATCGTCGGCATGGAACCC
This sequence comes from Desulfomonilaceae bacterium, assembly GCA_049967315.1. Classification (GTDB taxonomy): domain Bacteria; phylum Desulfobacterota; class Desulfomonilia; order Desulfomonilales; family Desulfomonilaceae; genus CAJBEZ01. The sequence goes on along the minus strand of JBMFSZ010000007.1, from coordinate 15,323 downwards.
TTTGACATTGTGAGACTGGGTATGGCCCGAGCGTTCCAGAGAACCAACATCTTTCCAAGAATGACAGTATTGGAAAATATTGTTACTACCATTATTACGAGACTCAAAGGAAACCTCAGCTTTATAAAACCCTGGGACAGTTCAAAAGAAATTAAACAAGAGGCGCTAGAAATCCTCGAAAGTGTTGGGCTGAGCGACAAAGCTTACCAGCAGAGCGGGACTTTGGCTCATGGCAACCAGAAACGCCTGGACATAGGCGTTGCTTTGGCTTTACGGCCAAAGCTACTACTTCTTGACGAACCAGTAGCCGGTATGAGTCCAGATGAGCGGTGGGAAACCGTTGCGCTGGTGCAGCGACTATGGAAAGAGATGAAAATAACGATGGTTTTCATAGAGCATGATATGGATATTGTTTTTGGTATTTCACAGAAAGTCCGGGTTTTATGCTACAAGTCTTTACTAGCAGAAGGCCCTCCGAGTGTGATTTCAGAAAACAAACAGGTCATTGAAGCTTATCTTGGGGAAGAGGTTTAATTATGCTCCTGGAGGTCCAGAGTATAAACACATACTACGGTTTGAGCCACATCCTTTTCGATGTCTCACTTAATGTTGACAGGGGAGAAACAGTGGTTTTATTGGGACGAAATGGGGCTGGAAAAACCACTACAATGCGGAGCATTATGGGCCTCACATCACCTAAGGATGGTAAAGTGTTACTGGATGGGCGAGACATCACTGGAATGGAACCATACAGAATTGCCAGATTTGGTATAGGATTTGTGCCAGAAGATAGGAGGATATTCCCGGATCTTACTGTCAGGGCAAACCTGGAAGTAGGTCTGAGAAAACCCAAAGGCGACTCGAATTGGACTATTGAACGAATCTATGAAATTTTCCCAAGATTGAAAGAACTTTCCAATCGCAGAGGTGGAAACCTTAGTGGCGGTGAGCAACAGATGCTTACAATTTCACGGACCTTGATGGGTAATCCTGATCTCATACTTCTAGATGAACCTTCTGAAGGACTTGCGCCGATAATTGTCAAAGTCCTGGGCGATTTTATAGACTTGTTAAAGCGGGAGGGAACTACGGTACTGCTGTGTGAACAAAATGTAAGGTTCTCGCTTAAACATTCGGATCGGGCATATATCATTGATAACGGCCACATAAAGTACCATGGGACTATAAAGGAGCTTGAGAAAAACGAGGATGTTAAAAAGCGTTATCTAGCTGTGTGAGTTTTGGCCTCTGATCTTTGAATCTCTAATTTTCTGAGTTCCTTCCGCATGATTTTCCCAGTCGCTGTTTTTGGAATATCTTGGACAAATTCTATTTTTCGCGGGAATTCATGGGCCGCCAGTCTTACTTTGACAAATTCCTTGATTTCCTGTTCCAAAACGGCGCTGGGATTGATGCCATTTTTCAATACAATGAAAGCTTTCACTATTTCTGTTCGGACGTCATCTGGGATTCCAACTACCGCTACCATACTCACTGACGGATGTTTGAGTATGCAATCTTCTATCTCGGCGGGTCCGATTCGGTACCCACCGCTGGTGATAACGTCATCTTGCCTTCCAACGAACCAGATATACCCATCTTCATCCATTTTTGCCAAATCCCCGGTAAGAAGCCATTCCCCCCGATATTTGGCCTTAGTAGCTTCCTCGTTATTCCAGTATCCGAGGAACGTTACCGGGTCAGGCCTTTTGACCGCTATCTCACCAATTTCTCCCACCAGTGAAGTTTGCCCCGATTCGTCGATTATGCTTACAGTGTGTCCTGGTACTGGTTTTCCCATGGATCCTGGACGGATTTCCATCAATTCTGAGCAGTTGGCTACAAGCAAATTCGCCTCGGTTTGGCCGTAAAATTCGTTAATCGTTACCCCGAAAACCGACCTTGCCCAATCCAACAGTTCAGTCCCCAACGTTTCACCGCCGCAACCGATTGACCTCATTTGCAAATCGTAACGTCCACGAGGATTTGACACCTGACGCATGAGTTTCAGAGCTGTGGGAGGCATGAAGGCGTTTCTTATTCGATGTTTGGCAATCAGGCTAAAGGCTTCCTCCGGGTCGAACTTCCTGGCGCGATATGCCACAACCGGCACACCGTGACTCCAACTTGGGAAAAGAACATCTATCAAACCTCCTATCCATGCCCAATCAGCCGGAGTCCAAAAGAGATCACCCTTTTGAGGGAAGAAATTGTGCGGGAGTTCTACACCCGGAAGATGTCCCAGCAATACTCGATGGGCATGGAGAGCACCTTTGGGCGGTCCAGTGGTCCCTGAGGTGTAAATTATTATTGCCGGATCATCAGCTTTAGTCATGACGGGTTCAAATACAGAAGAACCTTTTTCGACAAGGCTCCAAAAGTCTACAACACTGTCCTCCTTACACTTATCAACAACAAATACCCATTTTAACTCTGGGAGGTTAGGCCAAATTTGAAGTATTTTGTGGACATTGGCGTCATCTGTAATCACGGCGGTGGCGGCGCTGTTTAAAAGTCTATATTCAAGGGCCTCAACTCCAAATAACGTGAAAAGAGGAATCGTTATGGCCCCCAGTTTGAACGCGGCAATATGAGTTAGGGCTGTTTCGGGGCTTTGCCCCAGCAATATAGCCAGCCTGTGTCCTTTGCAAACACCGTAACTTCTGAGCCCATTGGCTAGTTTGTTAGAGATGTCTCTTAGTTCTCTGAATGTCCATTTTCGAGGTTCTCCTGAACCTGTTTCATGGATCAGAGCAATACGATCCGTATCTAAAGCCCATTTGTCACATATATCTATGGCTATGTTGTAAAACTCTGGGAGTTCCCACCGGAACGTTTTTAAAAGTTCGTCATATGTTTGTGAGCGCTTCAGCATGACATCTCCTCAATTACCTGCAAAATATGAGAAAAGCTCACCTCTGTGATCCAACAAAATTTAGTGGACATCAATTGTAACAATGGAATAAAAAATTATGATAAATTTGACGAAAGTTTCTGCTAAGGGGGCGCTGGGTAATCCTAAATCTCTGAAAGCACGGGAAACAATTTGGAAAGACAGGCGCCCTTCAACCTGTTTAAATTTGTGTAAGCAATTATTCAAGAGCCTCTGAACTTTGGGTTACGGTTAATACTATATGTTACCCGAACAGCATACGCCAGTCAAAAATAATGATGTGATGTTAATTGCCGCTGTTCTCTCAGTAGGGATTTTTTCAACGTATCTATATCATTCGATCTTGGGCTACTTTTTCACAGGCACAGACACCATCACCCTCATTGACACTAGCCGGATTAGATCCATTCAGGATGTCACACGACTTTTTACAGAACCTTTAATGGCAGGCTCCAAATTTGTGGACATCGCCAGATTTTTTCGCCCTTTTGCTTCTCTTTCCTATTCGATCGATTATGCTGTATGGCATCTGAATCCTTTCGGTTTTCAATTGACGAATCTCTTACTAAATTCGTTAGCGGCCTGTCTTGTAGTCGTGGTGATGTATAGCTTATCTAACCGAAATTTGCTTTTTTCATGGTTAAGTGGCTTGGTTTTTGCCTTGCATCCTATCCTTGTGGACAGTGTTCCCGCGACCGATCGCAGGCACGACATGATCGCGGGAGTTTTCGTTTTACTGTCTTTATTTCTTTTTCTAAAAAGCAGACCTTCAGGATCAAACAGAAAATGGTTAATATCAGGTTCTCTCCTATCATATGTCGTGGCCCTGGGGGGTAAGGAAATAGCCATAATCTTACCCCTGATAATACTGGTTCATGTCTTAACATTTTCAAAGGTGGACAAATGGCTTGATCGTTTTTTTGAGGCCATAAGACAAGCATTCCCGTATTTTATGGTTACAGCGATCTATTTGATTTGGCGGACATTGGTTCTACGGGGCTTGGGTGGGTATTTGACGAGTGAGCCATCATCGTGGGACGACATCCAGACGTATGTAATTAATATATTTCAGGATTATTTTCTGGATTTAGTCTATCCGGCTGACCCGCTGCGAGTATTCGACACGAGCATTGCCAATTACTGGATTTTCCTGATACTGGCTGTTTTTACTTTCTATTGGCTATTGTTTCTCAGGAGCCTCCACCCAGAAGAAGAAATTGTTCATAAAGGACAAAATAAACGTCTGTCGGTTTTTCTGCTTTCCTGGTTAATGGCGCCACTGATTCTTTTTGTCGTAACCCTGACATTTGCCCATCGCAGCATGTATATTCCGGCAATTCCTTTTAGCGCTCTATTGGCATACCCGTTAGCCGAGGGTCTGAAGCGGCTGATAAATATTTTGTCAAGAATCAGAAGTAAGTCTGATACGAGGTTGGAAATCCTGAAAACTTACAGATCGGAATTGACCATCCTAACACTTGGGCTTTCAATGTTTTCTTTTCTACTATTGTATTCCCCGCTGTTAAGGTCTTATGACCAATGGGAAGCTAGCGGTCGCATAGGACGCCTAGTGCTGACAAAGTTGGCTTCTGGAACCCGGCACTTGAATCAGGACTGTCGAGTGAATTTATACAACCTGCCAAGCTGTTTAAGGTCTTATGAAAAAAAGGAACCCAAGGCAAAAGATGTTACGTATCTTAGCGATTACAGCATAAAATCATGGTTGAATTTGTGTGGTTTTAAGAAGAAACTGGACGTAATAATCCGCACTCGCTCCCAACCCTGGGATTTGTCAGGTGAGCTGAGTGTCGCAATCCTAAGGCTGGGCAAGCAAAATCTCCGGGCCATAGTCAGGATAAAGCCATTAGCAAAAAAAGTTGGTCCTGTATGGTGATATTGTCAAGAAACAGGTTTGTCACAGAAACAGGGGGCCATTAGTTTACAATGTTTCTGTCTGATGAACTCAGACATTATGGCAGTGAGTAGGGTGAAGAGACTACTTGCAACTTTCATTTCGGCTGTATTTAGAAACCTTTCGAAAAACCGTTATGACTTTAGTACCCTTAGACCTGTCTTCAAAAACCCCCAAGCTAAATTCAATGGGAAGCTCAGTGCCATCAGATTGCTTCAACTGGAGTTCTCCCCGAAATTCGCCTGGCAGGTTTTTTTTGTGAGCAAATCTGCTATACAGCAGCCTGATTCGTGTAGAAGGGAGTTTAGTCTTACCGTACGGATTTCGTCAACTGTCATACCCAACATGGAACAAGCAGCCTGGTTAACGCTGAAGATTTTCCCAGTTTCATCGGTAACCACTATTCCATCGGGACAATTTTCGAAAATAGATCGATAATTTTCTTCGGACATTTTAAGCGCATCGTAGTTTTTCCGCTGATTTTCCTCGAGTTTTTTCCTCTCAATGGCGCTCTTGATACTCTTCGGGAGTAGTCTGATATGATTAAAATTCTTGAAGATATAATCGGCCGCTCCTCGTTTCATGGCCTCTACCGCCAACTCTTCAGATCGTGAATCCGTTATAATAATGACGGGAATTAATGGACGATGTGTCCGAACGAAATCAAGAACCTGCAAGCCAGTATCCCAGCGTACATCAAGGTCCGAGATAACCAGATCGAATTTTTCGTTTAAGAGGTATTCCCTGAAATCTTCTAATGAATCGGCTTCAACAACATTGAAACCATTCTGTTTGCTATTGAGGATTCGAACCACCAATTTGCGATAATTTGCATCATCATCGAGATAGAAAATTTTAAGCGGTTCGTCCATTGTTGCCTTCCCCAACAGCGCGTCTTTAGTAAAGCGATGAACATAGCGGCTGTTGGAAAGTAGAAGTAGAGTTAATCTGAACGTGACGCCCAAGGTCCCAAACAAACACGAAAAAACTAATCTTACTTTATTGCTTGACCAGAGGCAGAGCCGAGAATCATTTGGGGCCAATAAATCTAACTATATTAATGGGAATAACGAGTTGCAAGTGTTTTTGTCTGAAAAACAATAACTGAGTAAAACCGACAAGTAAGTAAACTATAACGCTGAGATCTTTGGCTCTATCGGCAATTAACCAACGATAATCAGCATACTTGCTTTCGGCCCAATTCTTTCCCTAAAAGTAGCCTTCCGAGACCACATTCGGTGGACCGTCATATGGCACAAACTGAGAATTTTGCCTCAGCCCCTAAGTTATATGATTATGAGCTAATGGCCCCGCTTGACAGCAGTCGTTCCTAATTATAACTATATTGAGGAGACTTTTGGAGCTAAAACCTCTATATAAGATGGTTAGAAACAAGGATTTCTAGTTTGGAATCTATTAATAACCCCATATAAGCAGTTAAAAGGATTAAAACAATGCCAGACGACATCGAAAAACGTGACGATTTTGAAGATGACACACAAAACAAACCTCAGCCGGTAAATTTTGACGATATTCCAGATATAGTTCCATTACTACCGGTTAGGGACGTGGTCATATATTCATATATGATTTTACCTTTGATGGTAGGACGTGAAAAGTCCATTAAAGCCGTTGAACAGGCTGTTGCTGGTAACAGGCTTATATTCCTTGCCACTCAAAAAACGTCTACAGACGAAGATCCTTCACCAAATGACATTTACGCCACCGGTACCGTCGCAATGGTAGTGAAAATGCTCAAATTACCGGATGGAAGGGTCAAGATACTGGTCCAGGGTGTGGCTAAGGGTCGTATTGTGTCGTATCTGTCATCAGCCAATTATTTCATGGTTCAGATCGAGAAAATACAGGAACCTGCGGTAGAGGGTATTACTATCGAGATCGAAGCTCTAATGAGGACAGTAAAGGAAAATTCCGAAAAGATTCTTCAACTTCGCGGAATTGTTTCCCCGGATGCTGTCGCCATCCTGGACTCAATAGAGGAACCGGGGCGATTAGCAGACTTAGTCGCATCAAACCTGAAGCTTCGAGTTGAGGAGTCCCAGCAGATCCTCGAAATAATAGATCCGGTTCCCAGACTTAAAAAAGTCAATGAAATGTTGTCCAAAGAACTGGAGCTATCCGCGATGCAGGCCAAGATTCAAACTCAGGCCAAGGAAGAGATGGGGAAAACCCATAGAGAATATTTTTTGCGTGAACAACTCAAGGCCATTCAGAGCGAGCTTGGCGAGATAGATGAAAAGACTAAGGAAATTGAAGAATTTCGATCCAAGATAGCTAAGGCGAAAATTCCATCAGAGGTTCAGAAGGAAGCTGACAAACAGTTGAGCCGGCTTAGTCAGATGCATCCCGATGCGGCTGAAGCTTCGATAATAAGAACTTATCTCGATTGGATAGTCGAATTACCGTGGTCCAAATCTACCAGGGACAAACTCGACATAAAAAGAGCTAAACAAATTCTGGATGAAGATCACTACGATCTCGAAAAAATCAAAGACAGAATACTGGAGTATCTTGGTGTACGGAAGTTGAACAAACAAATGAAAGGCCCTATCCTTTGCTTTGTGGGTCCTCCAGGCGTTGGCAAAACTTCCCTTGGGAAATCTATCGCTCGGGCCCTGGGTAGGAAATTCACCCGAATATCTCTTGGGGGACTGCGAGACGAAGCAGAAATAAGAGGGCACAGGCGCACATATATTGGAGCGCTACCGGGTAGAATCATTCAAGGTCTAAAGAATTCCGGTTCGAACAATCCGGTTTTTATGCTCGATGAAATAGACAAGGTGGGAGCAGATTTCCGTGGTGATCCATCGGCGGCTTTGCTGGAGGTACTTGATCCAGAACAGAACCACGCTTTTAGTGACCACTATCTGAATGTGCCGTTTGACTTGTCCAAAGTCATGTTCATTGCTACCGCAAATCTGGCTGACCCTATAATTCCGGCCCTAAAAGACAGAATGGAGATAATAGAATTATCAGGATACATAGACGAGGAAAAGCTCAAAATTGCCAGACAATATCTTATCCCGAGACAGGTCAAAGAGAATGGCCTAAAGTTGGGTGACCTTGATATTACTGATGAGGCCATATTGAACGTAATCAATTTTTACACCAGGGAAGCTGGTCTCAGAAACCTGGAACGTGAAATTGCAAATATTTGTCGTAAGATCGCCAGAAAAATAGCCGAGGGGGAAAAGAAAGTCGCGAGAGTCACGGCCAAGAATCTAAATAAATTTCTTGGGGTTCCCCGCATCCTTCCCGACTATGACAAGAGAAAAGACGAAGTCGGAGTGGCCACAGGTCTTGCCTGGACTCCTTATGGCGGTGATGTTCTGCACATAGAAGCTACCCCCATGGAAGGAAAAGGAAACCTTCTTTTGACGGGTCAATTAGGAGACGTTATGAAGGAATCCGGCCAGGCCGCAATGTCATATTTTAGGTCTAGGGCCGCAAAATTCGGTCTCACTGAAAATTTTTATTCCTCCAAGGACATACATGTTCATGTCCCTGCTGGAGCAATTCCTAAAGATGGTCCATCGGCAGGAGTAACAATGGCATCAGCTCTGGTGAGCGCCCTAACTGGAATCCCTGTGAGATCGGATGTGGCCATGACGGGCGAAATAACGCTTCGAGGGCGAGTGTTGCCTATAGGCGGTCTCAGGGAAAAATCACTGGCAGCGCTTAGAGCCAGAATCTACACAATAATAGCTCCTGAACAAAACCAGAAGGATCTTGATGAAATTCCAAAACACATTCGCAGAAGGCTGGACTTCAAATTCGTGAAGCACATGGACGAAGTCTTAAGACTGGCTCTGAAGGAATATCCTGGGATCACGGAAACTGTCGGCGGAGAGCCTGAATCAGGGGGGGAATCCTCGGTGTCAAAATCCCGCAAGAAACCACAAAAGGAGTCCAAATCCAAGGATTAGTTACGCTTTGAGGCCTGCTTCTGAGTGTCAGGTATAATACTTACGATGAGCCTGTTGAGAAAAATACTCAGGTAGCGCTGGAGACAGCTTATCGCCAAAGTTCACTTTAGAAATAGGGGCCCGAAAAGCGGGTCCCTATTGAATTTTTGGATCAGCTTGTCGATTTGAAAAAATTAAGCTCGTGAATCTGTCGCAGTTGAAAAGTTAGTTGCGACTGTTCGGATCTTTTGTAAGCGCTTGCCTGTTCCAGATCTGGCTGTACATTAGAGTGCCCTGCCTGTGCTCACAGGGGTCATAATAACAAAATTGACATCTAGCATTATCGCAAGGATCGAGATGAATCAACACATCTGACATGCCCCTAAAATGTTCTGAGAATAGGCTCTCGAGATTCTTGACTTCATTGTGAGCCTCCTGAAGGGACAGATTGGTAGGAACCACCAGATGAAAATCAACATTTACCCTGTTCCCGGAGCTCCATGCCCGGAGCTGATGTATATCGATCCAAGTCTGTTTTTTGTGGTTTTTTAGTAACTGTGAAATCTCATCTAGCAATTTGGGATCGGTGGTGTGCATCAAGCCACTGAAAGCCTTTCTGACCAGCCCTGTCCCCCAAAAAACGATGTTCACTCCAGCGGCGCACGCAATTACACCATCGAGTCTGAACCATCCCGTCCAGTAAACCATACCCAGACCAATCAAAACTATTCCCGATGTGTAAACATCCGTAAGCAAATGCTTCCCGTCGGCTTCAAGCACGATGGAGCCAGTGCGTTTTCCGGTGCGCAGTAGAGCGGCGCCCAAAGCCAAATTCCCCAAACCCGAGGTAATGAGGAAAAACAAGCCTTCTCCCAGATTTGGAATTTCAACCGGATTTAAAGCTTGTTTTAAACCCTCAACAAAAATACCAACAGCAGCCACTAAAATTAGCGATCCTTCAAAACCTGCTGAAAAGAATTCTATCTTTCCATGACCATATGGATGATTTTCGTCTGCAGGTCTGGCTGAAACTATTACGCTGACCAAACCAAATGCGCTGGCCACAACGTTAATTATCGATTCAAGGGCGTCAGATAAAATGGCGGATGAACCGGTTATCCAGTAACCATAAAACTTTAATCCCATTATCCCGGCGCCAAAGATTACAGCAGCCAGCATAATCCTGAAATTAGATCTGAAGTATTTTTCGGGCATAAACGTCATTTCGAGCTGTAACAGTTTTCCTTACTTCGAGATTTTTTCGTCACGTCTAATATTTACACATGTTACTTGGTAAATTCGGTTTTTGTCATGACTTTTTTGCTTTCACGGAGCATCCATATTTAGATTGTCCTGCACAAATGTGAGTCACCGAGCATCGTTAAGACCAGCTAATTAAAGTAAGTACGTTTACAGATAATCTGCAAAGGCTTTTTTAAGAGTTCAGGTGAACTTGAGTGGAGCGGCCTGAGGAGAACAATTTACCGTCCTCCATCTCGAGTATTCGGTCAAAGACGTCCAGACTTCGGTGGTCATGAGTTGCTACCATTACAGTCGATCCATATTCATGGGCGACCTTTCGGAACAGTTCCATTACCTGTCGGCCTCTGACACTATCCAGGGCGGCCGTAGGTTCATCAGCCAAAACAATTTTTGGCTGATTAGCGAGAGCACGTGCTATTGCTACACGTTGCTGTTCCCCCCCGGACAACATATAGGGTAGATTGTCACTCCTATGTGCGACATCGAGGCTCACGAGAAGTTCCATAGCCCTCTGGCGAGCCACCCGACTTGAAACGTCGTTGATTTCCAAGGCAATCTGAACATTTTCCAAAGCAGTTAAAAAGGGTATCAAATTGGTTTTTTGAAGCACATAACCAACAAATTTACGTCGATATGTCCTCAGGTTTACTTTAGAAATGGGTCCATCTGTGACAAGTTCCGCTCCTATGAAGAGCTTACCTGAAGTTGGAGGATTTATCAGCCCCACGATAGTGAGAAGGGTAGATTTGCCAGAACCGCTTGGGCCAAGCAGTGCGACAACTTCACCACTTGATAGAGAAAATGACGCATCGGACATTGCTGTTACTTCAGCATCTCCGCTGCCGTAAATCTTTGTAAGGGACTCGCCAAGAACCGCTGTGCTTGAGCCCATCAAGAGATGACCTCATTCGGCTCGACGCTCATAGCCTTCCAAATTCCCAGCGCAGATGAGAAAACTGAAATTATCAGAACGATGAAGGCCAGGAAAATTAAGTCATCGGAAGTTATCAGAACCCGGCGCGGGAAAAATGGGAAGACCAACTTTCCAATATAAAAAGCGAATATATATCCTAAAAACCCGAGTAACAGAGCCTGCTGAAGAATCAGTCCTAATATTACGGAATTCCTTGCCCCAATAAGTTTTAACATCGCAATATCGTGAAGTTTTTCAAGTGTTAGAGTATAAATTATCAGGGCCATTATGATAGCGGAAATGATTATGAGGAGAGTGCTATAGAGGCCAAGTTGTCTTCTAACCCTGTCCACTACGCCCCTTAATAGCAATTGTTTTTGTTCCTGAGTTGTGAAAGCCGTTACATCGCTCCATCCGGAAATTCTCGTGAGCACATCCTCAATATTCGTTCCTGGTACGAGTCGTACAAGAATAGCGCTCACTGAGGGCAAAGGTATTGTCGCTAGCTGCGATGAAGGTAACTGGGTTCTTTCAATCAATGAGGGCAAAGTGGCTCCTATATCCTCACGTGTCACTCTACCTCTTCTAGCCTCTCTTTCAATTCTGATAGCTTCCCCAGAATAGTCATACTGGATGTCCAAAGCATCTGACAGGGTAAAAAAGGCGAGACCGTCCCCTGCCATGCTTATCATGCCCTTGGTAACTCCCACCACGGTGTAGCCGTTTTTGCCTAATTTGATTCTGTCCCCTAGTCTCAATCCGAGAATTTGGTCCGCGATCATTTCATAATGAGCCGATTGAATATTTCGACCAGCCATTAGCGGAAGCCACGCCCCTTTATCATCCGGCCATGACAATCCTTGTATCTGCATCCTCAATGGAGACCCGTGAAACTCTCTCTGGACCGCATAGGTTACAAATGCAAGGGCTGATGCTACCCCGGGCACTGATTTGAGCCTGTCTTCAAGGTTTCTTGGTATACGGGAAATCTCAGCAAACGGTCCTCTCGTTTCATGCTGGACGACCCAAATGTCCGCTGCAACATCATCCACAAGAAGAATAGCGTCCCTTATTAATCCTCGATAAATTCCTCCCATACCCATGACAATCATGAGTAGCATGCCTACTCCAACAGTGGTTAACACAAATCGTGAAAGATTGTGATGGATATCCTTTAGAGCCAGGTTCATTTGCTATAAACCCTTTGACCGTTTTTCAACTGTGAAGGGCTCGGCCCTGTGATAATTATATCACCCTTTGAGAGCCCTTCCGTTACTTCCACTTCTTCAATCCCTCTCAATCCGAGTGAAATTTCTTTCCACAATACTTTGCCATACCTTATAGTATAAACTCCTAGTTTGCGCCTTTCTCGCACCATGGCCTTAATGGGAATCTTCAAAGTGTCAGCCTTGAATCCTGTTTGAATGTAAACCTCTGCACGCTGCCCGACTGCCCAATTTTTAGGCAAGAGTTCGACTCCCACATCAACAAGAAATTCCCTGGTTTCCCGATCAACTTCACTACCAATTCGCGAGACTTTTCCTTCATAGTTGGCTCAGACCTAAAGACAACTCTAGCAGGCTGACTCTTGGCGAGTTCTGCCATCGCGGTTTCATCGACCCAAGCCGAAATCCACATTTCTTTTACCGAAACCAATTTAAAAATAGACGCTCCCGGCACAACGATATCTCCAACATCTCGGTCCCTGCGAGTGATCAATCCGTCGAAGGGAGCGTATATCCGGGTATCGGCTAGCCTGGCCCGTTGAAAATACAGTCTTTCCCGGGCAGCGACCAATTGACGATCAGCTTCGTTAACAGCAGCGGATGCTCTCTCGAGATCAGCCTGGGTCACGGCCAGATTCTGTGAGTATTTGTCCATAGTTTCTTGCGAGATACTTTTTGACGAGACCAAGCCGGCGTATCTCTGGTAATCCACTTTAGCCTGCTCCTGTAAAGCTCTCGACTTGGCCTCATCAGCCTTTGCCCGTTCAAGAGTAGCCTTGCTGGCGTTGAATACCGCTTTCTGGGTGGTGACTTCTCTTACGAGATCTGAATCGTCTAAGCGCGCCAATAATTGACCAGTTTTTACCCAATCGTTTTGATCGGCCAGTAGCTCGACGATGAGCCCTTGAATTTTGGAGCTTACAGTAGCCTGAAAATGCGCTTCCAGGGTTCCGGTGCCCATGACTTCAGCAACCAAGTTCCCGACACTTACTGGTTGAGTCATTACTGGAACTGGCGCAAGCTCGATCCTATAAGTCACCATACCGGCCACAGCAGCGATGACAATCCATTTCCAGCCTTTGCGGATTATTCGGCTTAAGATCGGGTTCATTTGTTTCTCTCAGGATAATGTAAGACGTGGAAACTCTAATAAAATGTATACCTGTTTTTAAATAAATTTCTCGCGATTAATTCTATTGGATGTTATTGTTTAGACTCAATTCTTGTTTAGCGGCGGCGTAGCCTTCAATACCGGCAAGCTATTTCCAGGCAGAGCTGGTTCGTAAGACCCTAGATTCTAGGGTAATTGATAACGGCTAATAATTACCACTAAAAATGGTCCTGTTAGATGATCTTTTAATCATCTTCGTGTGGATTAATGTAAAAAAATTACCGTCTGGAGATCCTTGTCGCCAAACGATTGTTCTGGAGAATGCCTCAATGTTCCAACGTCCTGCCAGCCTACGTTACAGCCTGATTATTGTTTTTGTGCTGGGGCTAATTCCATGTGTCGGGCTGACGTTGTACGGTAACATCCAACAGCGTCGTCTATGTTTAGCTAAAGCTCAAGAAAGTGTCTTCCTATCGGCAGTCGATCTTGCCGAGGTCCTCGGTCTTGTGATTGACCAGACTCATCACATGCTTCAGGCGTTGAGTTTGGAACCGGCGGTAAGGAGACTCGACAAAAAGTCATGTCCGGTATTTTTTAACCAGAATTTCGTTAAAAAAGCATTTCCGATCTATTCCAACCTGGGTCTGGCAAATTTACAAGGCCAGCTAGTTTGTAGCGCATTTCCTGGATCTGAAGTAGGCGCCCTTTCCGATCTGTCCTATTTCAAGGCAATCATTAATACAAAACAATTTTCCGTCGGTATCGATCGGATGACTGGGTCACGATCCAGTAAAAAGGAGCTTTTTATAGGTTACCCAGTTTTCAATGATTCTGGATCCCTGACAGGGGTAGTTTTCGCATCTCTAAAAGTGGATTGGCTAGACCACCTTGTAAATCATGCTTGGGCTCCTGCCAACGCTACCCTCACAGTTATGGACGCAAAGGGGAATATTCTAGCCAGCAGTGCGAACACTGAAAAAAGGATAGCTCAGGCTCCACGTGAGTCAGATATTGTTCAAAAAGTCTTGCAAAAGGGTACTGGCAGGGCCCAAGGCGACGACATCGACGGCATACGGAAGATATATGGTTTCAAACAGGTGGGTGGGCAATCTGGAAATTTATATGTTTACGTAGGTATACCCAGCAGTGATGTTGTCGTTTCCGGAAACCGTCTGCTTTTTTTTGATCTGGTTTGGCTTTTAATAGCCATAATTGTCGCCATTTTATCGGTATGGGTTTGTACTTACTATATAATTTCTAGACAAATGAACACCCTGATGACAGGCATCCATAAAATAACGGCCGGGGATTTAAGCGCTCGCACTGGACTGGACCCAAACAAGGGAGAAATCGGGTTTTTGGGCAGCGCCTTCGACAAAATGGCTCAGGCGATCCAGGAACGCGAACTGGAGCGCGAAAAAATTCAGGATGCCCTTGAAAAGGAAAAGTATTTTTCCGAAATGGTAATAGACAGCCTACCTGGAGTTTTCTATCTGTTTGATGCAAGTGGCAGGATTATTAGATGGAATCGAAATACAGAAACTATCACAGGATATTCGGCTGAGGAACTCTCACAAATGAGAGCACAGGATTTCGTCCCTGATTACGAACGAACTGTTCTTGTTGAGCGAATTGGGCAGGCTTTAGACCATGGCGAAACCGCAATGGAGGCGCACTACGTGACCAAAAATGGTGAAGAGATCCCTTATTATTTCACAGGCAAAACGATTCAGATCGATAGTACTAAGAAGATTCTTGGAGTAGGACTAGATATATCGGACAGGAAAAAAGTTGAGACGGCGTTGCAGGAAAACGAACAATTACTCAAGACAATTCTGGCAGCCTCTCCTGTAGGAATCCATATTGCGGAAAACCGTGAAATCAAATGGGCGAATCACGCATGGGTGGACATGTTCGGATTTGACAGAGAATCGGACTATGTCGGCCAAAGCGCAAGCTTACTTTATCAGTCAGTGGAGGAATTCGAAAGGGTCGGAACAGTCCTATATCGGGGCCTCAAATTTACCGATGTCACCGAAACGGAAGCCAAAATGAAACGTCAGGATGGTACCTTTTTTG